>CAMDLJ010000006.1 GCA_945901665.1 Bordetella parapertussis
GCGACCTGAACAAGCCTTTGAAGGGCTTGCGTGTGGGTGTACCTCTGGAGTGGTGGGGGAACGGCGTGCAATGTGAGTGGTTTCCAGACATGCCTGCTAGGCGCAGTGAGGGTATTCAACCCGACATTCAAATGGCGATTGAAAACGCACTAAAGGAGCTTGAAAAACAAGGCGCAAAGCTTGTTCCCATTGCTTTACCGCGCACAGAATTGTCTATTCCCGTTTACTACATCATTGCGCCTGCCGAAGCGTCCAGCAACCTCTCTCGCTTTGACGGCGTGAAGTTTGGCCACCGCGCCAAAGACTTCAGCGACCTCGCAGATATGTATGAAAAAACCCGCAGCGAAGGCTTTGGCGACGAGGTGAAACGCCGCATCATGATCGGCAGCTATGTGCTCTCGCACGGCTACTACGACGCCTACTATTTGCAAGCGCAAAAAATTCGCCGCATGATCGCCAACGATTTTCAAGCCGCCTTTGCCCAATGCGATGTGATCGCTGGGCCTGTGGCACCTACCGTTGCATGGAAGTTGGGTGACAAATCTGACGACCCATTGGCCAACTACTTGGCCGACATCTTCACCCTGCCCGCCTCATTGGCAGGCTTGCCTGGCATGAGTATCCCCGTGGGCTTTGGCGAAGGCCAGATGCCGGTGGGCATGCAGCTGATTGGCAACTATTTGCAAGAAGCCAAGTTGTTGAATGTGGCGCATCAGTTTCAACTGGCGACCGACTTTCACAAAGCTTTGCCAAAGGGTGCGTAGAACATGCCGACCATCAGCATGTTTTACGGCATCCTTATTCGGATGTATTGGAACGACCATGCGCCACCCCATTTTCATGTGGAGTACGGTGAATACCGTGCACAGTATTTGATTGAAACATTGGTCTTGAGCCGCGGCCAACTGCCTCGGCGAGCACATGCCTTGGTGTTGGAGTGGGCCGCCATGCACCGCAACGAATTGATGGAGGATTGGGAACTATGCGTACACAAGCAGCAACCCAAGATGATCTCGCCTTTGGACTGAGACCCAGTGCACCCGATGTCACAGACGTGAAGGTGATTGAGCACCTGAAACTGGAAGTTCAATTTGCCGATGGTCTGGTGGGCACGGTCAGGTTTGAGCCCTCGCATTTGAGCGGGGTTTTTGAAGCCTTGCGCGACCATGATTTTTTCCAACAAGTGGCTGTTTCACATGGCACGGTGACATGGCCGGGCGAGCTCGATATGGCACCTGACGCCATGTACGAGGCCATCCAAGAACATCAAGAATGGGTTCTTCAGTGAGCAACAACCCTTCCCCACTGGTTCACGGCTACGAGGTCGTCATCGGCTTTGAAACCCATGCACAGCTTTCCACACAGAGCAAAATTTTCAGCCGCGCGTCCACCGCTTTTGGTGCCGAACCCAACACGCAAGCCTGCGCGGTGGATTTGGCCTTGCCCGGCAGCTTGCCGGTGATGAACAAGGGCGCGGTCGAACGCGCCATACAACTGGGTTTGGCACTGGGTTCGCACATCGCCGAGCGCAGCATCTTTGCGCGCAAAAATTATTTCTACCCCGACCTGCCCAAGGGCTACCAGATCAGCCAGTTTGAAATTCCGGTGGTGCAAAGCGGCGAGGTGTCGTTCTTCATGGAAGAGGGCAAAGAGACGGTGCGCAAAACCGTGCGCTTGGTGCGGGCGCATTTGGAAGAGGATGCGGGTAAGTCGCTGCATGAAGACTTCGTAGGTCAGTCGGGCATCGATTTAAACCGCGCGGGCACACCGCTGTTGGAAATCGTCACCGAGCCCGATATGCGCAGCAGCGCCGAGGCGGTGGCCTATGCCAAAGAACTGCACAAAATTGTGACGTGGATCGGTATTTGCGACGGCAACATGCAAGAGGGCAGCTTCCGTTGTGATGCCAATGTGTCGGTTCGTAAACCGGGTGCGCCTTTGGGCACGCGGCGTGAAATCAAAAACCTGAACAGCTTCAAGTTCATGCAACAAGCCATCGACTACGAGGTGCGCTGGCAGATCGAGCAAATCGAAGACGGCCACGTCATTCAGCAAGCCACGGTGCTGTTCAACCCCGACACGGGCGAGACCCGCGCCATGCGCACCAAAGAAGACGCTGCCGATTACCGCTACTTCCCCGACCCCGATTTGCCGCCGCTGGTGATTGGTCGCGACTGGGTGGAGCGTGTGAGAAACGACATGGCCGAGTTGCCCCGCGTGATGGCCGAGCGTTTTGTCACGCAATACGGCTTGCCCGAGTACGACGCCACACAACTAACCCAAAGCAAGGCGATGGCGGCTTACTTTGAGACGACGGCCAAGGCTTGCGGTCAGCCCAAGTTGGCCAGTAATTGGGTCATGGGAGATGTATCACGCTTTTCAAATGCCTTTAAGGGTGGTAGCTTTGAGCATTTACCGGTTCACCCATCTCAACTCGGGGCACTGATTACGCGTATTGTGGACAACACAATTAGCAATAACGCGGCAAAGGAGGTGTTTGATGAGCTTTGGCAACCTAAATGGCCGCCTTCTGGGTATAACGTCACTGACATCACCTTTGGATTGGTTGACGCCATCATTAAAGACAAAGGCTTGAAACAAATCAACGACACCGGTGCACTAGAGGCCATCATCGACGAGGTGCTGGCCGCTAACCCCAAGAACGTGGAAGAGTTCAAGGCGGGCAACGCCAAGGCGCTGAACGGCTTGGTCGGCCCCATCATGAAAGCCAGCAAGGGCAAGGCCAATCCGGCGCAGGTGAATGAAATATTACTGAAAAAGTTGGGTTAATTCGCTTATTTATCCTTGCAATTTGAATATGCCATATTTAAAATGCAAGGATGTTTTTACGCATCGCTCACCCTGCACTCGCCACCGCGCTGACCTGGAGTCCAGCCGTGGCCATTTTGGGGCCACGCCAAATTGGCAAAACAACACTGGCACGTGCGCAGCTTGAAACCCACCCCCATGCCCTGTATCTCGATCTGGAGTCTCCCCAAGACCGTGCAGCGCTAGGCGACGGCCCCCTTTTCTTGCAAGCCCACGCAGATCGTCTGATCATCCTGGACGAAGTTCAGAACACGCCAGAACTTTTTTCCGTGTTGCGCGGTGAAATTGACCGCGTCCGCCGCCCCGGTCGTTTTGTGTTGTTGGGTTCTGCTTCGTTTGAATTGTTGCGGCAGTCGCAATCACTGGCGGGTCGTTTAAGTTTGATCGACATGTTTCCACTGCTTATCGATGAAGTGGGTTCTGACCTCAGCACGCTGCAGTCCTTGTGGCTGCGTGGCGGTTTTCCGCCCAGTTTCACCGCCTTGAACGAACAATCCTCTTGGCGTTGGCGCGAAGCCTTCATTCGTCATCTTCTGCACACCGACTTGCCAGCCTTGGGCTTGCGTGTCGACGCAACAAGCCTGAATCGCTTCTGGCGGATGCTGGCTCATTTGCACGGACAACTTTTCAATGCATCGGCAGTGGCCAATTCACTGGATGTCAGCGCAACCACGATCAACCGGTGGCTAGACCACATGGTAGGCGCGCTGCTGATTCGCAAGCTTGAACCCTTTCACGCCAACCTTGGCAAGCGATTGGTCAAATCCCACAAGGTGTATGTGCGCGACAGCGGTTTGTTGCACAGCCTGCTGGGTCTGACCAGTGTGGCCGATTTGCAAGGCCACCCCATGGCTGGTGCATCTTGGGAAGGCTTTGTGATCGACCACATTGCCGCCCACTTGCCTGCTGGGGCCAGCATGTCTTTTTACAGAACTGCGGCCGGCGCCGAGTTGGATGTGGTGGTTGAGGTTGGCCAGAAAAGAATTGGCTTTGAAATCAAATTCAGCGTCGCGCCCAAAGTCAGCAAAGGGTTTTGGCAGTCCCTGCAAGATGTGCGCCCCCATGAAACGTTTATTGTGGCGCCGGTTCAGCAGCGTTGGCCATTTGCCGATGGGGTTGAGGTGATTCCTGTTGGTGACATTGCTGGGGTATTGGCTGATTGATCACCATGAAAATCGGTTATGGCGTGACTGATTTTCATGGGAAGCGATAACATTGCGCCATGTTTCTTAACCGCGCACGCCTGTCGCATCACATCAGCGCACGGCTCCAATCCTTTCGTGCGGTGGAGTTGGTGGGACCGTAACGCTTGAGATTGGCGGCTTTGATATCAGCGAAACCGGTGTTGACCGCCAAGATATGCATCGGCTTTGGCTCAGGGGTGGTTTTCCTGCTTCCTACTTGGCCAGCGACGAAGCGGTAAGCCTGCAATGGCGACAAGCAGCCATGCAAAGGCACGTCAGCGGCGACTTGGCGCTGTTGGGCATCAATGTGCCATCCCCCATGATGATGCGCTTTTGGCAAATGCTGGCGCATCCACTGTCGGGCGCCAGCTGGGAAGGCTTTGCGCTGGAACAGGTGCTGCGCATTGCGCAACCCGATCAGGCCTATTTCTGGGCGACGCACCAAGGAGCAGAACTCGACCTGCTGATGTTCAAAGACCAACAACGCATAGGCGTGGCGTTCAAGCGCAGCGATGCGCCAAGCCTGACGACCAGCATGCGTATAGCGCTGAACGACCTTCAACTCAAAAAACTGTATGTGGTCTACCCTGGAAACCAGCTCTACGCTTTAGCGCCGAGCGTGGAAGTGGTGCCGCTGAAGGCTTAGTTACCGTGACCCAAGCGTCGACCCGTCATTGTGGCGGCGCGTCAGAGTGACATCTCCTGTGGCCCGTCTTTGCGTGTGAGGCCTGTAGCGGTGTAAACCTTTAGTTGGCTCTGCGCCTTTCCACTTGGCTTCATTCATTGACAAACCAATTCAATGTCATAACATACAAACAATTGATTTCAGGAGCTGATGATGAGCCCTCACACTTTTTCAAGCCGCGACTTCACGCGGGATGTTTCAGCCGCCAAGCGTGCGGCCCAGGAAGGTCCGGTATTCATCACCGACCGTGGCCGACCAGCGTATGCCCTGTTGAAAATTGAAGAGTATTACCGCATCACAGGACATTCGACCCCTTCGCTGTTGGAGGTGATGGATGGCATTGCGGGGGGTGCAGACATTGATTTCGAGCCTCCCAGGTTGGGCTTGCAAATTCAGCCAGCAAGCCTGGACTAAAAGCTGGCATGCTCATACTTGACACCAACGTTATTTCAGAGCTGCGGCAAGGCAAGCCAAACGCGTCCTTGGCCGTTCGCCAATGGGCTGCCGTTCAGGCCAGCAACCAACTGTATTTGTCGGCCATCACGCTTCTGGAGCTGGAATTGGGGGTTCAGGCCATGGAACGCAAGGCCCCTCCACAAGGCAGCGCCTTGCGTGCATGGCTCAATGGTGTTGGGCGCGCTTTTGCAGGGCGCATTTTGCCGTTTGCAGAGACCACAGCACCGCTGTGTGCAACCCTTCACATACCCAACATGCGCGCCGACAGAGACGCGATGATTGCAGCCACGGCCATGGAGCACGGATTCACTGTGGTGACCCGCAACGTGGTGGACTTTGAGGCCACTGGCGTGAAATTATTGAACCCTTGGGTCAGCTAGGAAGGCTCTGTAGATGTCTGAACTCACGAGCCGCATTTATCCCACCACCCCATACCGCTCCCGATAAGCCCGCACCTGGGCCAGGTGCTCGGCCATGCCAGTCGTGGTTTGGCCTTGTAAGTAGCCCACCAAGTCGTCCAAGGTGGCGATGGCGCACACCTGCAAGCCCAATTGCTCGCGCACATATTGCACGGCGCTGTAGGGCACGTCTTTGGTGCCGCCATCGGCTTGCACTTCGGTGGCCATTTCTTGGCGGTCCAAGGCGATGACCACCGCATGGGGCGTGGCGCCTGCGGCTTGGATCAGGGCAATGGATTCACGCACTGCTGTGCCTGCGCTCATCACATCGTCCACGATCAGCACCCGGCCCTTTAATGGCGCGCCCACCAAGCTGCCGCCTTCGCCATGGTCTTTGACCTCTTTTCGGTTGTAAGCAAACGGCACGGTTTTGCCCAGCCGCGCCAGCTCCACCGCCACCGCCACGCCCAAAGGAATGCCTTTGTAGGCGGGCCCAAAAATCATGTCGAACGCCATGCCGCTATCCACCAGGCGCTGTGCATAGCACGCGGCCAAGTGGCCCAGCTTGGCCCCATCGTCAAACAAACCGGCATTGAAAAAGTATGGCGACATGCGCCCAGCCTTGGTTTTGAAGCTGCCAAACTTGAGCACGCCACAATCCAGCGAGAATTGCACAAACGACTGAGCCAGCGCGGTGCTGGTCTGCGCACTTGTTGTCATGGGAAAAACCTTGTTCAAACTGACCAGCCTCAATCTCAACGGCATTCGTTCTGCCACCACCAAAGGGGTTGAAGCCTGGCTTGAAAAAGCCAAGCCCGATTGTATTTGCGTGCAAGAAGTCAAGGCCCAAGCCGCCGATGTGTTGGGCCAGTTCGACACTTTGGCCGGCTTGACCGGCCACTTTCAATACGCCGAAAAAAAGGGCTACTCGGGCGTGGGCTTGTACACCCGCCACAGCCCCAGCAAAGTGGTGGTGGGCTTTGACGGTGGCGAGTTCGACAGCGAAGGCCGCTATGTGGAGCTGCGCTTTGACACCCCGCAGCGCAAGTTCTCCATCATCAGCGCCTACTTTCCCAGTGGGTCTTCGGGGCCAGAACGGCAAGAAGCCAAGTACCGTTTTTTGGATGCCATTGATCCGCATTTGGCGGCCCTGAAGAAAAAGCGCGAGTTTGTGCTGTGCGGCGACATCAACATCGCCCACCACAACATCGACCTGAAAAACTGGCGCAGCAACCAAAAAAACAGCGGCTTTTTGCCGCAGGAGCGCGCTTGGATGACGCGCCTCACCACCGCGGGCGGCTTGGTGGACGTGTACCGCCAACTGCACCCCGACACCACCGACGACTGCTACACCTGGTGGAGCAACCGCGGCCAGGCCTATGCCAACAATGTGGGTTGGCGGCTGGACTACCACTTGGCCACGCCTGCCACGGCGGCATTGGCGCGCAGCGCGCACATCTACAAAGATGAAAAGTTCTCTGACCATGCACCGCTGAGCATCGACTACGAGATGAACTGGTGATGCCGCCCAGCGTGGCCGTGATCGGCGCCGGGCCTGCCGGCCTGATGGCCGCAGAAGTGCTGAGCTTGGCGGGTGTGGCGGTGCATGTGTATGACGCCATGCCCAGCGTGGGACGCAAGTTTTTACTGGCGGGCAAAGGCGGGCTCAACATCACCCATGCGGAACCCTTGCCGCTGTTCACCGGCCGCTATGGCGTCCGCGCCGACACCATCGCCCCTTGGCTGAACCACTTTGGCCCCGCCGAGTTGCGCCAATGGGTGCATGGCTTGGGCATTGACACCTTTGTGGGCAGCACCCAACGGGTGTTTCCTGCCGACATGAAGGCCGCCCCCTTGCTGCGCGCTTGGTTGCACCGTTTGCGCCACCCCGCCCAGGGCGTGCCGGTGGGCTTTCACATGCGCCACCGTTGGCTGGGTGACCTCCACCCCACCAACCATGGCTGGCAAATGCGCTTTGACACACCCCACGGCGAGCAAGTGGCCCAGGCCCAGGCCGTGGTGCTGGCCTTGGGCGGGGGCAGTTGGCCGCGCCTGGGGTCCGACGGCGCTTGGGTGCCGTGGCTGGCACAACAAGGTGTGGGTGTGGCCCCTTTGCAACCGAGCAATTGCGGTTTTGATGTGCGTTTGGGCGAGCGTTTGGGTTGGAGCCCGCATTTGCGCCAACACTTCGCCGGCCAGGTGCTGAAAAACGTGGGCTTGTCGTTTGAAGTGGATGGCGCTGTGGTGTTTGATCGCGTGGGTGAAATGGTCATCACAGAAACCGGCATCGAGGGAAGCTTGGTTTATGCCGCCTCCAGCCATTTGCGCGACGCCATCGCAGGCCACGGCAGTGCCACCCTGCACCTGAACCTGCGCCCTGACTTCACGCCGGATCGCATGCGCCAAGAGGTGGCGTACCCGCGCGGCTCGCGCACCCTCAGCAGCCACTTGCACAGCCGGGTGGGCCTGACCAAATTGCACACCGCACTGCTGCACGAAGTGCTGGCCAAAGAAACCCTGAGCAACCCAGGCTTACTGGCCCAAACCATTGGCCACCTGCCCATCACCTTGCATGCGCCGCGCCCCATCGCCGAGGCCATCAGCAGCGCGGGTGGGGTGGGCTTTGCATCATTGACCGATGCACTCATGCTGAGCGAGTTACCCGGTGTGTTTTGTGCCGGTGAAATGCTCGATTGGGAGGCTCCCACTGGCGGCTACTTGCTCAGCGCGTGCTGGGCCAGCGGGCGGGTGGCGGGGCAAGGGGTATTGGGTTTTTTAAAGCATTGAGCTCAAGCGTCACGCAAATTTCTGCGCAATATTTTCCCCATGCTGTTGCGCGGCAGTGCATCCACAAAATGAACCCCTTTGGGGACCTTGTAAGGCGCCAAGGATGCGCGACAAAAAGCCGTCAAATCTGGTGCGGTGATGGCCAAGCCTGGTTTGGCAACGACAAACGCCTGGATGGCTTCGCCCCAATAGGCATCTGGTTTTCCAACCACTGCACATTCGGCCACAGAAGGGTGGCTGAGCAGCAATTCCTCTACCTCTCGGGGATACACGTTTTCACCACCCGTGATGATCATGTCATTCTTGCGGTCAACAATGTACAAATAGCCCTCGTTGTCAATTTTGGCCAAGTCCCCGGTGATGAACCAATCGCCTCGCCTGGCTTTCTCTGTGGCCTGCGGCAGGTTGTGATAGCGCGCAAAACAATAGGGCGAGGCCACGGCCAATTCACCCACTGTGTCGATGCCAGCCACATCGCCGTTATCGTTCCATATTTGGATGTACGTGCCCGGCAAGCACTGACCCACGCATGCGATTTTTCGCAATTGGTCTGCCGGCCGCAAAGCGGTGACGATATTGGTCTCGGTGGTACCGTAGCGCTCGAACAAAACGCCGTCCCCAAAATGGTCAATGATTTTTGACTTCATGCTTTGGGCCAGCGGTGCCGTACCCGAGATCAGCGCCTTGAGCGATGATGTGTCATACGACCTGGCCTTGGGGTCGCCAGAAAACAATGCAGCAAAGTGCGTTGGCACCATATATGTGCTGGTCGCCCGCGTGCGCTCAATGGTGGACATCAAACGCTCAATGTCAAATTTGGGCATGATTTCCACCGAGCCGCCAAAAAATATAGGTACCAGGGCCATCAAAAAACCCGCCCCATGAAACATGGGTGTTGTGGCGACAGCCCGATCGTCGGGACCATAAGTCCCGTGCTCAGAAGCCATGGCATAACAAGCCAGCACGCGGCCCCGGTGGGACAGCATCACCCCCTTGGGTCTTCCGGTCGCTCCCGATGTGTAGGGAATAGAAAAAATATCGTTTTCCGACACATCCACATCCAATATGGCGCTTGAAGCGTTTTGTAACAGCGCCTCATATTCATCGCCGATCACGATGACGCGCTCAACACTGGCGGGGATGGCAGCCATGGCCAAGTCTTGAAGTTCAGCGTCCACAAACAACACGCGCGCGCCTGAGTCCTCACACAGAAACCGCACCTCGGGCAGCGCAGATGCGGGTCCAATGGTGGCGACGGCCACGCCTGCCGATGACAAGCCACAGACCAGCTCCATGTATTCCAAGCGATTGCGCATCATCAAGGCCGCCCGATCGCCATGTCGCAGCCCCAGCCCAGCATGCGCCAAATTGGATACGCGGTCAATTCGGTCGATCAACTGCCGATACGTCAATGATTTAGATGACTCCGTGATGGCCGTCTTATGGGGCGTGCGCAAAGAAGACGCGCGAATGCCATCGGCAATCAAAATCGATTTGGATGCGCCATTTCTGATGGAGGTTTGCATGTTCTGGTCTTTAAAAAAATCGCCATGTCGTCAAGTGACCCATCACCGCCATTGCTGTCAATCTGCGGCCGACGGACTTTGGATGAAGTCAAAAATCGCCTTCGACTTTGAAACCGCATCGTCGCTCAAATACAGTGCCGTTGCATCTTGACGCACCATCAATGCTTCTTCAAAACAAGGTCGAAAGAGGTCCTGCTCGGAACACATCATCAAACAAGCCTGCTGTGACTTAGCAAGCTCGGCGGCCATCGGGTAATCCAAAGCCGCACGCCAAGCTGGTGCAAAGCCGCCGACTTGTTTGACCATTTCCCGCACTTCCAAATGAATGGCCTGGGGGTCGATGTGCGGCGCTCCCGGTTTTTGAGCGCCATGGTTCTTTTCAAACCAAGGCCACCACAGTCCCATGTCACGGCGCATGTGCCAAATGCGCAGCAAATGCGTGCCATCCCAGGTGGGTGCCACGGGCTCAACACCTTCCAGCCACTTTTGCGCCCATTGGGTGCGCTGCGTTTGACTCAGGCACAAGGGACCATCCAGGATCAAGCTTTTGACACGCGTGGGTACCAGATTGGCCAGCTCAACCGCCACCATAGCACCCGCATTGTGCCCATACAGGTGGAACGCATCCACTCCCAAAGCGGACAATATTTTTAAACTGGTCTGCGCCCAATGGCCCACATCCGGCACATTCGCCTGATCCAAGTCAGACTCGCCATATCCTGGCAGGTCAAAAGCCAAAGCAGAATGCTGAAGACCCAACTCACACAACAACCCATCCAATAGCGCCGACGATCCCGGCGCGTGGTGCAGCAACACCAAGGGTGCTTGATGCTGAATATTGCCCATGGTGCGAACCAATACCTGCGCGCCATCAATGTCGATGTACTGCGTTGTGGTTCGTCCAAGGATGGGCGTGCATTCGGGCGCCACGGGCGCCTCACCTTGGGGCAGGTGGCGCAACAAAAGGTCCAACTCAACCGCCATGGATTCGTGTTTGTTTCTGGGCAGCGCATGCGTCCACGAGCCCGGTGGCATCATTTGCGGCGTGTGGCCTTGGCTGTCGCCAGGGCGCCCCGCAAAACACACCGGCACCGTCAAGTCGGCACAGGCGTCCAGGCCCCGATGCCGATAAGCCGTGGCATAACCAATTCGATAGCCGTCTCCCGCCTCCAGCATTTCAACCACACCACGGTGTAAAAAATGCCAATCTGGCACATCCGTGTCTGCCCGATGCGCTGCATCTTGCGCATTCCAAGGCCAAAAAACATGTTGCTCCCGGTAGCGAAACCACAACCAGAGCAAATGGCTGCCATCAAAGCTGGGAACAATGGGGGGAAGGTAGGTTGACAACCTGCGCTCGCGCTCTTGCAAGGTGTAAATGGGGAAGCCATCAGAGAGTGCCATGGCGCATCGTTGGGGGTGTCTGGCTGCAAATTCCACGGCAATTTGTGCGCCCGTGTGTCGCCCATACACCGCCACCTGATCTATACCCAGCACATCCAAGGTGTCAGCCAATGCATCGGCCAAATCTTCGGTGGTGACCATTTCGCTCGGCAACAAATCGGACAAACCAAACCCCGGGGTATCGGTGGCAATCACGGTGAACTTTTGCCCAAAATACGCCATGTGATCGCGCATCACCTTGGCCGAGCACGCCGATGCGTGCAACAAAACCAGCACCGGGCCAGAACCGCAGCGCAAATAATGCACGCGCCGGCCTTTCACGGTCACAAAGTGTTTTCGGATAGTGGCTTTCATCATGAAGACGTACCTCGACCCAAACCGAGAACCCCTGGGTTCATAGCCCCACGCGGGTCAAGGGCTGTTTTGATGTGGCCAAGCAGGCTTTGCGTGCCCGGCGTCAAACCTGTCAAGTATGGATAAAACCGACCCAATTGGGCATGCACTGCATCGTGTTCGCCCATCACCTGGCGCAGTTGGTCGCGCACTTGCGCCACCAATGTGCGGGCCTTTTCATTCACCTCAAAGTTTGCAAACCGCGCCTGGTTGCGCGGCGTCAAGTGCGCCATGTGGATGGCATCCAACTGGTCATGCCAATAAAACATCGGTTCAATCGTGATGTAGGCCCCCATGGTAGAAATGATCCAGGAATAAAACACCCCCGCACCTTGAAGCTGTGCCTCATAGCCCTGGAGTTGAGCCACCAAGTCGCGCATGCAAGCCTGGGCTCGCGAGAGCGGCAATATGGCATGGACCGGGACCCATCGCTCACCCTCTGGGCCCACCAAGCCTCGGATGGAATAGGGCTTGGCCCGCATCGCTTTGGGGATCATGTTGTCGATTTCTTGCCCTTTTTCCTGGCACACACCCCTGGCCAATGCCATTTGGAATTCGGCAATTTGTGGTGTGGTTGCCTCAACCGTCAGATGCAAAGACCACTTGGCCCGTTTGAGCTCGCCTTTGCCAAACGCCAGTTGGGCCAGGTCCTTGACGGCCTCACCCAGCGACTTGGATTCACTGATCACCGCCTTGGCCACACCCAAGGCCTCCCCCACATCCACTTGGGTGGCCGAATTGGCTTTGAGCTGATCCATGGACAAAGCACGGGTCACCAACTCCCGCTGGCGCAAGCGAATCAGCGCGTCCAACATGTCCTCATGGGTGTCAAATTGAAAAGAGGCAAAAGCAGCCTCGCGCTCCACCGTGAGACGAACCACCAATTCTGTTTTGATGCCAAAAGCACCGCAGTCCCCCAAAAAAAGGCCCGTCAGGTCAGGTCCGGCATAGCGGGTGAACGCACTGGACCCACGCTTGGCAGCCGACCCTGTGGTCACCGCCGTGCCATCTGCCAACACCACGGTCAGCCCAATGAAATGCTCCAAGCCACCGGGCAGGTTTTGCGATGCAGCGCCCCCAATGGTGCTGTGGCTGCCTGAAATCGGGCTGATTTGTGCGGCACGCAGTCCACGCGGCTTGAGCGCATCGGCCAACTCTTGCCAAGTGGTGCCGGCGCCCACGATGGCGTACATATCCTGCGCAAACACTTCTATTTTTTTGAGCCTCAAACAATCGACCACCACGGCCGCCGTGGCCGGCACGACACCTGCTGTGTATGACAAGCCAGCGCCGCGCGGCACCAACGCCACATCGCTTCTTGCCAAAGCCTGCATCACTTGCGACATTTGTTCTGTGGACCCAGGGCGAATGACAGCTTGCGCCGCCACTGCATCAGGCCACACAAAGATGTCGGCGGTGGCGGCGGCGCAACTCAAGGGATCCAGCAGCAGATCGGCCTTGCCCACGATCGAGGCAAGTTCGTCCAGAAGCGGCTTTGGCAATGGGCCGCTCATGGGAGCTTGAAAAGTTTCAAAGCGTTTTCTCGCATGATTTTTCGCAGAGACTGTTCGCGAAAATTCAAGTTTTCAATGTCCAACACCGCCCGCTCAGGGTCAATGACTTTCCAGTCGGTACCAAACAAAAACTTATCTTGCCCATAGGTGTTGGCATAGTGAATCACCGCGGGCGGCCAATGTTTGGGCGCATAAGCGTCCCCAGCCATGAACACATTGGGGTGCTTCCAACACACGGAGATCATTTCATCTGTCCATGGATAACCCAAATGAATTCCAATCAGGTTGAGCTCTGGGAAATGCATGGCCACGCGGTCCAGCGTCATGGGTCGCCCAACGTTGGGCAGCCTTCTGTCTTTTTGGTAGACCAGGCAGTGGCCGACTTGCATCATCACCGGAATCTCTAACTCGGCGCACCTGGCGTAATACGGATACCAGACCGCACTGTCGGGTGCTTCGTCAAACCAGTGCGGATAGAAATGCGCGCCCACAAAACCATAAGTCTTGACCGCCACGTCCAACTCTTTCAAACCCGCAATGCCCCGCGTGGGGTCTAAGCCAGCCAAGCCAGAAAAACGATCGGGGTATTTGGCGCATATCTCGGCCACCCATTCATAAGGTATTTCGGTCGAGCCACGCACCCGCAAGTCACCACAGCGGGTGGCAATGAGCAAAGACCGCTCTATTCCAGCACGATCCATTTTTTCCAGGTACTGCTCCATGGTGATGCCATTGCTGTAGGCAGAGTTCAGCCGCACCTTGTCCAAAAAATTAGCATCCGTGGGGATGCGGTTTTCGGCAATCGCTTCGGGCGTATAGATGTTGACCACAATGTCAATCGCGCCGTAGCCCCACTTGGTATTTTCAGGTTTGAACGGATAGGCATGTGGCGCGCTGGGTTTGGACGGTGAGGTCATGGGTAGGGTTCCTGGGGTTTTAACTTCTTGGGTCTGCGCTGGGCAACCAATTCGACGAGTCCGCCACGCGGTTGCACGCCACCTGATGTGCAGCATCATGCGCCTGCCCACCGTTGAGGTTTGAGAACGCGGGAAAAACTTGCCGGCACTGCGCCCGCACCAAAGGGCACCGAGAAGAGAATAAGCAACCGGCAGGCAAGTTCAAAGGGCTGGGTATCTCCCCCACAGCGGGCAAACGGGACAACACCGCCTTGGGATTCGCCGGCAAATGGGCAGACATCAGCGTTTGGGTGTAAGGGTGTGCAGGGTTGTTAAAAATCTCACGTGTGGGCCCTTGTTCGACCACCTTGCCCAAATACAAAACCAACAATCTCTGGGTCATCAATTCGACCGTTTCCAGATCGTGGCTGATCAAGAGCAAGGCCACGCCGGTTTCTTTTCTGATGGTGTCCAAAAGTTCCAAAATGCCCGCGCGGACCGATAAGTCCAGTGAACTGGTGGGCTCGTCAAGCACCAACAACCGAGGCTTTGATGCGATCGCTCGGGCAATGCAGACGCGCTGCAACTGCCCACCCGACAGCTCATGGGGAAACCGCTTGAGCGACTCCATGGGCAAATGCACGCGCTCAGCCAACCCATGGACGGCTTGCACGCGTTGGGTTTCGCTCAAAGAGGTGTGCAGCTTCAATGGCTCGGACAATGATCGACCGACCGTCATGCGCGGGTTCAATGCCCCCCACGGGTCCTGGAAAACCACTTGAATTTGCGACCGAAGTCGGCGCATTTGTTCGTCTGATAAGTGGGTGATGTCTTGCCCATCAAAGAAAATTTGCCCTGCACTGACCGGCGTCAAACGGGTCATCAGCAGCCCCAGTGTCGACTTGCCCGAACCACTCTCGCCCACCAAACCCACCGATTCTCCCGCTTGGATGTTCAGGCTCACACGGTCGACTGCAGTGACTTGCGCACCACCGTCGGCCGGAAATTTTTTCACCACATCATGCAACTCGATCAATGGACGACTCATGGCATGGCATTCGGAAAGTGACAGCGCACTTGGTGGGTTGATCCGACCTCCAGGGTTGGCAAACTCGAGCCACACACGGCTTGCGCTTTGGGGCATCGATCCATGTACACACACCCAATGGGCAAGTCGTACAGGTTGGGCGGAGAACCAACGGCGCTGGCAAAACCATGCACTGCAATTTGCTTCGGGGTGGAGGCAATCAGGCTTTGGGTGTAAGGGTGCCTTTGCTCTTCAAACACTTTGCCCACAGGCCCCTCTTCGACGATGGCACCCGCAAACATGACGGCCATGCGATCACAGTAATGGGCCACGATGCCCAAGTCGTGGGTGATGATGATGGCACTCATCCCATTTGCAGAAACCAAACGTTTGAAAATATCCAGCACTTCGGCTTGAACCGTCAAGTCCAATCCCGTGGTCGGCTCATCGGCAATCACCAGGCGTGGGGCATTGATCAAGCCGGCCGCAATCAGCACGCGCTGCGCCATGCCCCCCGACAACTCATGGGGCCAGGCCTTCATGCGTTGCACAGGGTCCGGGATTTGGACTTGCTCGAGCATGTCGATGGCTCTTGCATGCGCTTTGGCACGATCGGTCTGACCGTGTTCGCGCTGGATGCGGATGAGTTGCTCACCTATGCGGGCCGTGGGGTCCAAGGACGTCTTGGGCGACTGCGGGATCAAGGTGATGCTTTTGCCACGCGCGGATCGACCGCCAGGGTTGTCCAACAGCCCCAGCTCTTGACCTTCAAATTGAATCGTTCCTGCCACGACCTGCGCAGGTGGGCGCAACAAGCCCAACAAAGCCAAGGCTGTCAGCGACTTTCCCGCACCGGTTTCACCCACCAAGCCCAACACCTGTCCTGGCTCCAAATCAAACGAGACCCCGTTCAATGCCTTGGCCGTTCGGAGTTGGTTGTTCACGCCCCTGGAAATGAAATGAACATGCAGGTTGTCCACCGACAGCAAGCTCATTTGCCAACACCCCTGCGCTTGGGATCCAGCAGGTCCGTCAAGCCGTCGCTCAACAGGTTAAACCCCAACACCAACGCCATCAAAGCCAACCCCGGGAACAAAGCCGCCCACCATTCACCGGTGATGACATATTCGGCACCCTGTCGAATCATGGCACCCCACTCCGGCGTGGGCGCTTGGATCCCCACCCCAATAAAAGCCAAGGTGGCACTGATGCGCACCGCCCAAGCCATTCTCATGGGCAGCTGCGCAGTGGCCCCCAAAATGGCATTGGGCAGAATGTGCACCCACATCACCCGCCAAGCGGGGTTGCCCACGGCAATGGCCGCTTTGACAAAAGTGGATGAACGCAAAGTCAACACCTCTGCCCGCACCACACGCGCAAAAATGGGGCTGTCGAGCAAACCAATGACCACCACCATGCTGACCAAACTTTGGCCGGTTGCAGCCACCACGGCCAGCGCCAAGATGATGGTGGGAAATGCGCGCAACACATCCAAGGTGCGCAGCAACACCTCATCAAGCCATCCTCCCTTGTAGCCCGCCAAAAGTCCCAAAGGCATGCCAATACCGATCATGATCAACCCGGCGGGAATGGCAATGCCAAAGGCGTAACGGCTGCCGTGGATCACCCGCGAAAAAACATCCATGCCATTGCCATCGCTGCCAAAGAAAAATCGACCGCTGGGAGCTTGCAAGACCTCATACGAAAAAGACTGGGTCGGGTTGAATGGGGCGATCACAGGGGCGAAAACCGCCAGCAACAAAAAAAACAACACGATGACGAAACCGACAACAAAGGTCGGGCTGCGCCTTGCCAACCCCAGCGGATAAGCCAACCAATGGCGGGTCGTGGGTGGTGCTGCCACCGGTATCACGGATCGGTTCAACGCCGCGGCTCCAAAAGCATGACGATCAAATCAATGACCATGAAAATGAAAACCGAAAAAAGTGCCAAGGTCAGAACGTAGCCTTGCACCACGGCAAAGTCACCCAACAAGATGGCGTTCAAGCCCCATTGACCCAAGCCACTCAACGAAAAGATGTATTCAACCAAGGCCGCTGCAGCCAGCAACGAAGTCAACTCCGAACCCAAAAAAGTCAGCAGCGGGGTGGCCGCATTGCGCAAGGCCATTTTTCGAATCGTCGACTTTGAAAACCCATTGGCGCGTGCGTAGCGCACATAGTCGCTGTTCATGATCTCAATCAAAATGGCCCTGCTTTGCTTGATCATGGGTGCCGCAGCCAACAGGGTGAAGCAAGCCACCGGCAATGCCAAATGCGCCAGAGCTGAACCCAAGGCCCGCCAATTGCCCTCCCAAATGCAGTCCAGCAAAATGCTTCCTGTTACGACCGCAGGCGCCACCACCTCGATCGACAAACGCCCCATGGGCGGGGGGGCCCAGCGCAAGATATAAAAAAATACCAAGATGGCCATCAAACCCATCCAGTAGGTGGGCATCGAAAAGCCTGCCAAAGAGCCAAAACGGGAGAGCTGATCAAACCATCCATTGGGGTGGGTGGCCGCTCGCATGCCAATCGGCACCCCAATGAGGGTTGCCAAGCCCACCGACAAAAGCACCAACTCCAACGTGGCAGGAAACAAATGCAAAATTTCGCCCGCCACGGGAATGCCGCCTTGCCATGAAACCCCCAAATCCCCTTGGACCAGGCGAACAATGTAGTTCGCAAATTGCAGCAACAAGGGTTGATCAAGCTGCAGTTGAGACCTCAAGTCCGACAGCATCGCCTCATCGGCCATCGGTCCGGCCAACATCGCCACGGGGTCTTGCCCCCCGATGCGGATGAGCATAAAGGTTAAAAAAACAATCCCCAAAATGACGGGCACCGAAACAGTCACCCGCATCAGCAGGAATTTGGCAATTCGCGCGCCCGTTGTTCCCATCAAGAGCCGCAACTCAAGTCTTTCCAAACCAGTCGGTTGTGGGGCTTCCAAACATAGCCTTTCATACAAGCCGCAAAAACCTCGTGGGTGCCTGGCAGAAAGGTCTCAATGAAGGTGGCGGAGTCGGCCTGCAAATTTTGCGCTTGCTCAAGCAATGCCAGCCATCTTTTTTGATCGCGCTCAACCACAGAGGCGTCAATCAGCTTGTCCATGGCAGCATCACAGTTGGCGTTGACGTTGGACGAACCCCTGCAATGCGCGGTCAGAAACATGTTGTATGACGGGTCGGGCACAAAACTCGATGTCAGGTGCGTCAAGAACGGAACGGTCCACACATTGATGGTGCGTCTGGCCAACATTTCAGTGGAAGGAATTCTTTTGGGCGTGACGCGGATGCCGGCCTTGGCCAAAGACGCCTGCATTTGCAAAACCAAAGGCTCCTCCCACCACCAATTGGTGCTGTATTCCAAGGTCACATCCACGCCGTTGGGATAACCCGCTTCAGCCAGCAATTGCTTGGCCTTGTTGTAGTCGGTCTCGTATTTGTAGGCGTTGACTGCACCGGCAATGGGCGAGTTGAGCATGGAGCGCGAGCGCGTGCCCTGACCCAAGAACACCGCCTCGCCAATGGCAGCGTAGTCAGTCGCATAAGCCACGGCCTGACGGACCTTGACCTTGTCAAATGGCGGGTAACGTGGGTTCATCCGCACCGTGGCCCCACCAAACCCTGGGACGCTTTCCACCTTGACGCTGTTGTCGGCACGCAATGCCGTCAACTGCTGGAAAGGGATTTGTTCTGCGTACTGCACTTGTCCGGTGCGAATCAACGCCACACGGGTGGCTGGGGAGGGAACTTCGCGCCAAATCATTTTTGTGTAGTACGGTTTTTTGAAGGCGTAGTTGGGGTTCACCACAAACACCGCCTGCTGTCCACCCTGAAGTGTCTGCAAGTGATAGGGGCCAAAGCCAGCCGTGTTCAAGGCCAACCACTTGGTGGCGTAGGGGTCTTCTGGCGTGGCGTGTTTCTTGGCTTCGACCGAATCAAAAATGGCGGGCAAGTGCAATGTCAACGCGCCCAAAAAAATGCGATTGGCGTCACTGAGCGTGTACCGCACCTCGTATTTCGACACCGCTTCTATCTTGTCGATGCGCGCAGCCGTGCGCATGAACTGGCCCGTTCGCTTTTGCACGGCCGACTTTTCATACGTCCACACGATGTCTTGCGCTGTCAGCTCGTTGCCAAAGGGGCTGCGAACGTTTCGCTTCAGCTTGAAGGTGTAGGTTTTGCCATCGGGCGAAACGGTCCAACTTTCGGCCAAGTGGGGTTCAATTTTCGACGGGTCCACTTCGAGCTTGCCATTGGCGCCGGTTCGCGTGCCGTAGCGTGTCAAGCCTTCATACAAATTAACCGCCGCCTCAATTTGTCCAGGCACCCAAATGTCGGGGTCAAAGCCTTTGGGGGTGGCTGACATGGCCATGACCAGGGTTTTGTCTTGCGCAACAACCTGCGTGGCCAGCGTTGCCCACAAGCCGAGCACCAAAACCATCGCCTTCGCAAACGTTTTCATCATGTGCATGCTCCAAAAATGGCCATTCTATGCACTCCAACGCTTACAACCGCTGTAAATTTAAGTGGGCCTGCAACAATAACCATCTTGGCTCTTTTCACAAGGTTTGCCGTCCCTGGTTTTACTTGTTCGGCTTTTCCCTCACCCAACGTCGCCCATGCTCCACTACGAAACCATCCCGGTCACGCCCTTTCAACAAAACTGCTCGGTGGTCTGGGAGGACGAGGGCATGACCGCTGCCATCATCGACCCGGGTGGCGACTTGGATGTGCTTCAAGGCGCCTGCAAGCAATTCGGCGTTAAGTTGGTCGCGATTTGGATCACCCATGCGCACATCGACCACGCGGGCGGCACGGCAGAGTTGGCGCAAAGTTTGAATTTACCCATCATCGGTCCGCACCCGGGCGACCAGTTTTGGATCGATGGCCTCGCAGCAGCAGCTGCCAGCTACGGTTTTCCGCCGTCGCGCGCGTTCACGCCCACCCGCTGGTTGGCCGATGGCGACACGGTGACATTGGGCGCGCACAGCTTGCAAGTGCGCCATTGCCCGGGCCACACCCCAGGACACGTGGTGTTTTATTCGCCCGAGATCCAACGGGCTTTTGTCGGCGATGTGCTGTTCGCCGGCAGCATTGGCCGCACCGATTTCCCCCAAGGAAATCACCAAGACTTGATTGACAGCATCACCCAACGCCTGTGGCCCATGGGGGACGACACGGTGTTCATCCCCGGGCACGGCCCCGAGAGCACCTTTGGCCGTGAGCGACGCAGCAACCCCTATGTGGGGGGAACTTGACCCATCTGCTGCCACCCCCTGCCCCGGCTTGATAGACTGACTGCCATCGCATTCCCCAGGGCGCAGTCCCAACTCACCATGAAACTCAAACACCTCCCCCTGCTCTTGCTGGCCCCCACCCTGGCCATGGCGCAAGCTGCGCCTTCCGCTGTCACCGTGTCCGCCTTAGACGAGTTGCAGGTGTCGCAAAAAACCTGGGGCATGTACACCACCCTGGGGCTGAACGGCTTTGGCGTAGGCGTGGTGCATGGTTGGTCAGAAAAATGGAGCCTGCGCGCTGACATCTCTACCTTTACCCGCAGCCAAAGCCTGAGCCAAGACGGCACCAACTACAACCTGGACCTGAGCTTGGGCACGGTGGGGGTGTATGCCGATTACCGGCCATTCTCTGGGGTGTTTCGGGGCACGGTGGGTGCCTTGCTCAAGTCGCCCAGCGCTCAGATGCTGGCCACGCCTTCTACCAACCAAAAAATCACCATCAACAACGTTGAGTACACCACCACCAACGACCAACTCACCGGCAAGTTAGAGTTTCCCAGTGTCATGCCGTATGTGGGCCTGGGCTGGGGCTGGGGCAAGCCGCTAGAAAAGGGCTTTAAGTTTGTGTTCGATCTGGGTCTGGCCATTGGTTCGCCCAAAGCCACTTTGAGCGGCACGGGAACGGTGCTCGGCACCGCGCAAGCCCAGGCCGACATCGCGGCCCAACAACAAAAAATCAACGACGATGCATCCAAACTGCCGGGCCTACCGGTGGTGAAAATCGGTTTGGGCTACGTGTTTTAAAGGCCTGGCAATTTAGCGCTTGAACGGTGACCGACCCTGCGTTCCGCGCTTCATGAGAAACTTTGTTGAGCGAATTAACCTTGCAAATTGTTCATGGCGTAGGCAATTTGCAAGGTTAAATTTAACGAGGAAAGCCACCGATCAAAAACCATAGCAGTATCGTCAAGCCAACACTTGAGCCCCACATTTAGCCCAAGTTAACACCCCAAGAGCGACCAAAGCTTGAGGCACTGGCCTTGATCCGCATTAAACACGCCGATGCACCCAGCCAGCCCCTCGTCCATTGGGTCAAGGCATTTTGGCCCGCTGATACAAGGGCAGCACCTTGTTCATATTGGCCTGCATTTCTTGGATGCGGCTGTTGCCCGATGGGTGGGTGCTCATCCACTCGGGTGGCGCGTTTTGGTTGTTGGCGCTCATTTTTTCCCACAGGGTCACGCCCGAGCGCGGGTCAAAGCCGGCACGCGCGCCCAGCTCCATGCCAATCAGGTCGGCCTCGGATTCGTCTTCGCGGCCGAACTTCAAACTGAGCAAATTGGCCCCTTGCTGGGCCACCATGTCGGTGATGCGCGGGTCGATGCCAAAAATGCCCGCGACCAAGGCGCCACCAATGCGCGTCAGGCCTTGGGTGGCGGTGCTTTTGCCCATGCGCTCGCGCGCATGCTCGCGCAGGGCATGCGCCACTTCGTGGCCCATGACCATGGCGACCTCATCGTCACTCAGGTTGAGTTTTTTCAA
>CAMDLJ010000007.1 GCA_945901665.1 Bordetella parapertussis
GGTGCGGCTATAAAACTGTCCATAAGAATGCTTGACCAATGATTTGTCTGGCAACCGTGAGACGATTTCATTGGAAGGAAACAATGTTCCTGCTCGCTCTAGGAAGTGATTCAAAGACAAGTTCACCTTCATCATGGTGCTGGTGACGCCTGCGCTAGATTTCATTGGGGGAACTCCATAGGTTTTTGTATCCTCTCAATCATGGCTTAGAAATAGCTTAAAGAAAACTTCATCATCTACTTTTATTTCTTCATGTAGCCGAAATTCTTCTCCCAATCTAAGCAGAAAGATCAATTCATGTTGATCCTGTATGACTGACCAAAGGATCAGAATTTTTAGAGTTTAGTTGGGCATCAGCTAACACTGTTTTTAGATTAGTAGCTAGGGTAAAGCCTAGTTACTGGGGCAGTACATACCCTAAGAGTAAAAAATCTAAAAGTCTAAATAAGTCATATAGTTTTAAAAAGTAATATTTCATACGACAAATCGACCAAATAATTCAAATACCTTAAAAGTTTCTCCTTTGCGCAAGGTAGCGTTCTACACCATACTAGATGACTGTTTTTCAAACAGAACCATAGGAGACTTTTGATGATTCCACCGCGTTTTGAATACCACGCGCCCAAAACCGTCGGTGAGGCAGTTGCCTTGCTCGGCCAATTGGGCTCCGAGGCCAAGTTGCTGGCTGGCGGCCACAGTTTGCTTCCCATGATGAAGCTTCGTTTTGCTCAGCCCGAACATTTGATCGACATTAACCGCATCCCCGAACTCAGGGGCATCCGCGAAGAGGGTGGTACGATCGTGATCGGCGCTATGACGGTTGAAAACGAGTTGATCAGCTCCCCCATTTTGCAAGCCAAAGTGCCGTTGTTATGCGAAGCGGCCAAACTGATTGCCGACCCACAGGTGCGCAACCGCGGCACCATCGGCGGAGATATTGCTCACGGCGACCCCGGCAACGATCACCCAGCGCTGTCCCTCGTCATAGAAGCCTCTTTTGTCCTCGAAGGCCCCAAGGGTCGCCGAACCGTGGCCGCCGATGGCTTTTTTCTGGGCACCTACATGACCCAGCTCGAAGAAAACGAGGTCATGTGCGAAATCCGAGTACCCGCTTTTGCGCACGGCACAGGCTACGCTTACGAAAAACTCAAACGCAAAACCGGCGACTGGGCAACCGCCGGTTGCGCCGTGGTCATTCGCAAAAAAGGCGACCAAGTCAGCCATGTGCGTATTGGCCTGACCAATGTCGCCCCCACTGCACTGCGCGCTGAACAAGCCGAAGCGGCTTTGCTGAACAAGCCTTTCAACGCGGCCAACGTCCAAGCCGCTGCGGCTGCAGCCATATCCATTTGTAACCCCGCAGAAGACCTGCGCGGCGACATCGAATACAAAACAGCCATGGCCGGTGAAATGGTCAAACGCGCCCTCAACAAAGCCTGGGCGCTGTGCGCTTAAATTCAAGGAATACACCATGACCAAAAAACTCATCACCGTCTCCGTCAACGGCAAGAAAGAAGAAAAAGCCGTTGAGCCGCGCACCTTGCTGATCCACTTTCTGCGCGAAGAACTCAACCTGACCGGCGCCCACATTGGTTGTGAAACCAGCCACTGCGGTGTCTGCACGGTGGACCTCGATGGCCAATCGGTCAAGTCCTGCACGCACCTGGCCATTCAGTGCGACGGCTCGGAAGTGCTCACCGTCGAAGGCCTGGCCCAAAAGGGCGTGCTGCACGCGGTGCAAGAGGGCTTTTACAAAGAGCACGGATTGCAGTGCGGCTTTTGCACCCCCGGCATGCTGATGCGCGCCTACCGCTTCTTGCAAGAAAACCCCAACCCGAGCGAAGACGAAATTCGCCACGGCATGGCCGGCAACCTGTGCCGCTGCACCGGCTACCAAAACATCATCAAAGCCGTCCAGTACGCCGCCAAAAAATTGCAAGAGCCCGTTACGGCTTGAAGCACACACCCATTTGATTGGAGACACACATGAACGCACCGGTACTTTCCGCTGAAGCCCGTGAACTCGCGCTGGCTGGCATGGGCGCTTCGCGCCTGCGCAAAGAAGACGCCCGCTTTATCCAAGGCAAGGGCAACTATGTTGACGACATCAAGATGCCCGGCATGCTGCACATGGACATCGTGCGCAGCCCCATCGCCCACGGCCGCATCGTCAGGATCAACAAAGAAGCCGCCTTGGCCATGCCCGGCGTACACGCCGTGCTGACCGCCGACGACTTGAAGCCTTTGAAGCTGCACTGGATGCCCACCTTGGCGGGCGACGTGGCCGCCGTGTTGGCCGACCAGAAAGTGCATTTCCAAATGCAAGAAGTGGCCATCGTCATCGCCGACGACCGCTACATCGCCGCTGACGCCGTGGAAGCCGTGGAAGTCGAATACGAAGAGCTGCCCGTGGTGATGGACCCCTACGCCGCCCTGCAACCCGGCGCACCCGTGATCCGCGACGACCTGGCCGGCAAAACCGAAGGCGCACACGGCAAACGCGAGCACCACAACCACATCTTCACCTGGGACGCGGGCGACAAGGCCGCCGCCGACGCCGCTTTTGACAAAGCCGAAGTGACCGTGTCGCAGCACATGTACTACCCCCGAGTCCACCCCTGCCCGCTGGAGACCTGCGGCTGCGTGGCCAGCTTTGACCCGATCAAGGGCGACCTGACCACCTTCATCACCTCGCAAGCCCCGCATGTGGTGCGCACCGTGGTGTCCATGCTCTCGGGCATCCCTGAATCCAAAGTGCGCATCGTCAGCCCCGACATCGGTGGTGGCTTTGGCAACAAGGTCGGCATTTACCCCGGCTATGTCTGCGCCATCGTGGCCTCCATCGTGCTGGGCCGCCCGGTCAAGTGGGTGGAAGACCGCATCGAAAACATCTCGTCCACCGCCTTTGCCCGTGACTACCACATGGACGGCGAATTGGCGGCGACTGCCGACGGCAAGATCACCGGCCTGCGTGTGAACGTGGTGGCCGACCACGGCGCGTTTGACGCCTGCGCCGACCCGACCAAATTCCCTGCCGGCATGTTCCACATCGTCTCGGGCAGTTACGACATTCCGGCCGCGCACGCCAGTGTCAAAGGCGTCTACACCAACAAGGCGCCCGGTGGCGTGGCTTACCGCTGCTCTTTCCGCGTGACCGAAGCGGTGTATTTGATCGAGCGCATGGTCGACGTGTTGGCGCAAAAGCTGGGCATGGACAAGGCCGAAATCCGCGCCAAGAACTTCATCAAGAAAGAACAGTTCCCGTACCGCAGCGCGTTCGGCTTTGATTTCGATTCCGGCGACTACCAGACCGCTTTGGACAAGGTGCTGGAAGCGGTGGACTACAAAGGCCTGCGCGCCGAGCAAGCGGCCAAACGCGCCGACCCCAACAGCCCCACCCTGATGGGCATTGGCTTGGTCACCTTCACCGAAGTCGTCGGTGCCGGGCCGTCCAAGATCTGCGACATCTTGGGCGTGGGCATGTTCGATTCGTGCGAAATCCGCATCCACCCCACCGGCAGCGCGATTGCCCGCATGGGCACGATCACGCAAGGCCAAGGCCACCAGACCACCTATGCGCAGATCATCGCCACCGAGCTGGGCATTCCGTCTGAAGTGATTCAGGTCGAAGAGGGCGATACCAGCACCGCGCCTTACGGCTTGGGCACTTACGGCTCGCGCTCCACGCCCGTGGCCGGTGCTGCCATTGCTTTGGCGGCGCGCAAGATCCACGCCAAAGCCCGCAAGATTGCGGCCCACATGCTCGAAGTCAACGAGAACGACCTCGACTGGGAAGTCGACCGCTTCAAAGTCAAGGGCGACGACAGCAAGTTCAAAACCATGGCCGAGGTGGCGTGGCAGGCTTACCACCAGCCACCAGACGGCTTGGAGCCCGGTTTGGAGGCCGTGCATTACTACGACCCACCGAACTTCACCTTCCCCTTTGGCATCTACCTGTGCGTGGTCGACATCGACCGCGCCACCGGCGAGACCAAGATCCGCCGCTTTTATGCGCTGGACGACTGCGGCACCCGCATCAACCCGATGATCATCGAAGGCCAAATCCACGGCGGTTTGACCGAAGGTTTTGCCGTGGCCATGGGCCAGCAAATGCCGTTTGACGCGCAGGGCAACTTGCTGGGCAACACGCTGATGGACTACTTCTTGCCCACCTTCGTGGAAACCCCGCATTGGGAAACCGACCACACGGTGACGCCTTCGCCGCACCACCCCTTGGGTGCCAAGGGCGTGGCCGAATCGCCCCACGTCGGGTCTATTCCCACCTTCACTTCGGCGGTGGTGGATGCTTTCTCTCACCTGGGTGTCACGCACCTAGACATGCCGCACAACGCTTTTCGCACCTGGAAAGCGCTGCGCGAGCATGGCGCGGCCCTGTAATTTGGAAAGACCATGGAAGTCAAACTCGACAAACAATACCCACTCGATGTGGACGCCGCACGGGCCTGGGCCCTGCTGACCGACCTGAAAGCCACGGCCAACTGCATGCCCGGCGCGGAAATCACCGAGCAGCTGTCCGAGACCTCGTTCAAAGGCGGCGTCAAAGTCAAAGTGGGTCCCGCTGTGGCCCAGTTTGGCGGCACGGTGGACGTGATCGAAGCGGTGGCCAGCGAGCGCAAGATGGTCTTGCGCGGCAAGGGCGCAGACAAGGGCGGCTCGTCCGCCTCGATGGACCTGACGGCCATCATCACCGCCGACCCGGCCAACCCCGCGCACTGCGTGTTGAACGGCCAGGCCGCTGTGATTGTGAACGGCAAGTTCGCGCAGTTTGGCGGCCGCTTGATGGTGCAGGTGTCGGACATGTTGTTGGCGCAGTTTGTTGAGAACTTTCGCCAAACCGCATTGACTTTGCCTGCGGCCGAAGGCTCGCCCGCTGCTGCTGCGGCAGCGGCCACAGCGCAAGGTCAAGGTGAAGGTCAAGATCAAGTTCAGCCTGCCGCGGCTGCAGCGCCGGTGGTGGCCCGCGAGATCAATGGCCTGGCCATCTTTTGGGCCTTGGTCAAGAGCTGGTTTGGCGGCCTGTTCGGCAAGAAGGCCTGAGCATGAGCACGCCTGACCCGAACGAACAGCCTGCGGCCCAAGAGCGCTTGTTGCGCGAAAGGCTGCAGCTCTCGGGTTATCTGGCCGATGCCGACCTGACCACCACCGTGTGGCTGGCCTCGGCCTTGCAGCGCCCCTTGTTGTTGGAAGGCGATGCGGGCGTAGGCAAAACCGCTTTGGCCACGGCCTTGGCCGAGTCGCAAAACGCCACCCTGGTGCGCTTGCAATGCTTTGAAGGTCTGGACCTGGCGCAAGCGGCTTACGAGTGGAACTATGGCCGCCAGTTGATGGCCATCCGCATGAGCGAAGCCGCGCCAGACGGCGCAGGCCGGGTGCGCGAGTCTGACGTGTTCAGCCGCGACTTTTTGCTCGAGCGCCCCTTGCTGCGCGCCATCAGCCAGACCGGCCCTTGTGTGCTCTTGATCGACGAGATCGACCGCGCCGACGAAGCCTTTGAAGCGTTCTTGCTGGAAGTGCTGGCCGAATACCAGATCACCGTGCCCGAGATCGGCACCATCCGCGCCACCCACATTCCGCAGGTGATTTTGACCAGCAACGGCACGCGCGAGTTGTCGGACGCGCTGCGCCGCCGCTGTCTGTACCACTACCTCGACTACCCGACGCTGGCGCGTGAGATCGCCATCGTCAAATCCGCTTTGCCTGAGGCCGACACCCGGCTGGTCGAAGAGGCGGTGCAGTTCGTGCAGCGCCTGCGCCGAGAAGACCTGGCCAAGATCCCCGGCATTGCCGAAACCCTGGACTGGGTGAACGCCCTCTTTCAGATGCGTCACAGCTCACTGCCCGAAGACATGGCGGCGGTGCTGGGCACTTTGGGCTGCTTGCTCAAAACCCGCGAAGACCGCTTTGTCATGGGCCCCGACCGCCTGCGCCAACTGGTCGAAGGCCGGCGCATTGTGGGTGTGGCTGAAAACGCCAACGAGCAGGCCAAGGTGGCGGCATGAGCCGCGCACGCTGAGCACGGCGGCCCCACGCGCGACGACCACCGAATGAACACCGCCACCACACCCAAGGGCGCAGCCCAAGCCGCCGCTGCGGCCAGCACGCCTTCTGAGCGGCTGGCCGGCTTTGCCGCGCTTTTGCGCGAACACGGGCTCACGGTGGGCGTGGCCGAGCAACAAGCCATGCTGCAAGCAGCCTTGTATTTTGGCCCGCTGCAAGAGCGCCCTTTGCAGGCCGCTTGGCGTGCGATTGCCTGCCACAGCCAGCGCGAATGGCAGCTCTGGCCCGATGTCTACGAGCGTTTTTGGCACCCCGAAAAACTGCGCGGCGGCGTCAAAGTCAGCGGCCAGACCCGGCCCAGCCGCAACCTGCGCCAGAGTGTGCAGGCCATGCACGACGAGATGCAGGCGGCGCAAGCACCGGCCAGCCAACCCGGCCAAAATGCCGCGCCCCAAACCGCTGGCGACATGGCGTCCAACCCGCCCGATGACAACGCAGCAGGCACACCCCGCGCCCAAGGCGGTGCCAGCCGCACCGAAGCCCTGCACCAGCGCGACGGCCAAATGTGGATGCCGCAAGAGCTCAGCGCCTTGCAGCAACTGGCGCGCCAGATCACCGCCAAACTGCAGCCGCGCCCCACCCGCCGCTGGCGTGTGGCCCCGCGCGGTCAGCGCCTCGATTTACGCCAGACCCTGCGCCGCAGCGTGGCCTGGGGCGGCGAGTTGCTGCAACCAGCCTGGAAAGTGAAACGCGTCGAGCCACCGCGCCTGTTCATCCTGGCCGATGTGAGCCGCTCCATGGAATCGCACGCCGCGCTGTTTTTGCGCGTAGCCCGCGCTTTTGCCCTCGAAGCCGATGCCCGCGTGTTTGTCTTTCACACCCGCTTGGCCGAAGTCACGCCGTATATGCAGCGCGACACCCCCGCCATTCAGGAAAAAGTCAACGCCGTGACGGCGGGCTTTGGCGGCGGTACCCGCATTGCCGCGAGCTTGCAAGACTTTGCCCGTCACCATGCCCGCGCCCAGCTCAACCGGGGTGCCCGTGTGTGGGTGTTTTCGGACGGCTTTGACACCGATGGGCCCGAACTGCTGGACGCAGCGCTGCAAGAGGTGCGCGCCCGCGGTGCCCGCATCACCTGGTTTCACCCCACGCGCCAAGTGCCGGCGGCGAACGCCTTGCAGCGCGCGCGTGGCAGCATAGAGCGCTTTGTGCCGCTGGCCAGCTTGGCCGATTTGGCCGCAGCCCGCGCGGTTTTGCACTGAGTGAATGCGAACCCAATTTGACGTCAAGGAGAGATCGCCATGAACCGCAACGAATGGATCAGCCAAGCCGCCCGCCTGCAAAGCGAAGACCAGGCATTTGCTTTGGTCACCGTGCTGCGCGCCCAGGCCCCCACTTCGGGCAAACCGGGCGACAAGGCCGTGGTCACCCCCGATGGCCAGATTTATGGCTGGATCGGTGGCGGCTGTGCGCAACCGGCGGTCATCAAAACCGTGCGCCGTGCCTTGCTGGATGGCCAAGCCCGCACCATACGCATTTCGCCCTCGTCAGAAAGCGCCGAGCGCGAACTGGGCGATGTGCTCGAATTTGGCATGGCCTGCCATTCGGGCGGCACACTGGAATTGTTCATCGACCCGGTCTTGCCCTCGGCCACTCTCACGGTGGTGGGCGACTCGCCGGTGGCGCGGGCATTGAGCGGGCTGGCACCCCGCGTGGGGCTGCGCGTGGCCGTGGTGGCGCATGGCGCGGTGGCGACCGATTACCCCGATGCCGATCGCGTGCTGGCCAGCGACGAGGTGTCCACATTGGGGGCCCAAGGCCTGACCACCCCGTTCGTGGTGGTGGCCACCCAAGGCCGGCGCGATTTGCAAGGCCTCAAGGCCGCGCTGTCTTTGCAGCCCCAAGCGCTGTGGTTCGTCTCCAGCGCCAAAAAAGCCCGCGTGCTGTTTGACAGTTTGCTGGCCAGTGGCGAAGACCCTGGCGCGGTGGCCCGCATCGTGGCCCCGGCCGGTGAGTCGATTGGCGCACAAACGCCTGAAGAAATCGCCCTGTCGGTGCTCAGTTCGGTGGTGGCCGCGCGCCGGGGCCGCATGCCCACGGCAACGCCCTTGGCCATGCCACACAGCGTGAGCGAAAAGCCCACTGCCCTGCAAGCCGGGGCGCAGGCACAGGCCCCATCGGCGGCGGCTTCTGAGCTGGGTTTGCAAGCCAGCACAGCGGTGGTGAAAACCGCTTCATGCTGCGGCGGCGCTGCTCAAAAAGCCGCACAGGCGGCAAGCCCAGAGCCCAACAAGGCAGCTCTGCACAGCGCTTTGGATGCGGCATCGCCCGCAGTGCTCGTCATGGAAACGCCGGCAGCGCCCATCGTGGCGGCCGCCGCCAAAACTTGTTGCGGGGCTTGAGATGGGTTGCATACTCAAAGGCGGCGGCGGTCTTTACAGCCGCGTCACGGTGGGCGCGGTGTTGTTGGCGGCCGGTGCGGCCTCGCGCATGGGCCACCGGCCCAAAAGCCTGCTGGAGTTGGGCGGTGTACCCCTGATACGGCGTCAGCTGATCGCCCTGTCGGGCGCGGGTGTGGATGAGGTGGTGGTGGTGCTGGGCCATTACGCCGAGCGCATCGAAGAGGTGGTCAGCACCTTTCCCGTCACCTTGGTGCGCAACCCCAACCCCGACGCCGGGCAGAACTCGTCTTTGCGTTTGGGCTTGCAAGCCCTGTCGGTCAAACTCGATGCCGTGGTGGTGGCGCTGGCCGACCAACCCCTGATCAATTCGCAAGACATCAACGACCTGATCGGGGCTTACAAAAAGCGCCCCCAGGGCATTCAGGTGGTGCAACCCATGGTCGATGGTTTGCCGGGCAACCCGGTCATGTTCAGCGCCGAAGTGCGCGAGCAGATTTTGGCCGGCGATGCCCAGCTCGGTTGCCGCCAATGGCAAGCGGCCAACCCTGCCCAAGTTCAGCATTGGGTCACCACCAACAGCCGCTACCGCACCGATGTGGACACGCTGCAAGACATCGAGGCCCTGGCCGAGCGCACCGGCCACAGGCTCAAATGGCCCGCCGATTTGATGGCCAGCCTCTGAGCCACCCGCAGGCCCGCACCATGCAAGCCGATCCACTGCACCAGTTTTGGCACACGCCTATGGGCCTGCACCAGTGGGCACAGGCCGATGCCGTGAACGAGGTGTTGGTGCGTGTCTTCAAGACCATGCGGGCCACCGATCCGGCATACACCCAAGCGCCGTTTTACGCCAGCCGCGACGACCTGTTGCAACGCATTCGCCTGTCCGAATGGGATGCGCTGGTGCGCTTCATCGTGGACAGCGTGCGCCAAACCGTGGTGCTGGCCAATCAAGGTGCTTGGCCCGAAGCCAAACCCGGTTTTCAAATCGCCATGCGCGGCATCTGGTTTCAAATGGCCAACCAAGGCAGCCACCACGATGTGCACACCCATGGCAATTGCTCGTGGTCGGGGGTGTATTGCCTGCAGGTCGATCCACCCGCGCAGCGCTGCCAGCATCCGGTGCTGGGCGCGGCCAACGGCGTGACGCGCTTTTACGGGCCGCACTTCAACCGTTTGGGCGGCGCAGCCATGGATTTTGGCAACGCCTATTTGCAAAATGCCCACTTGGACATTGCACCCGTGCCCGGCCAATTGGTGGTGTTCCCGTCTTGGCTGGCGCACCAGGCCATGCCCTACCACGGCACGGCCGAGAGGGTCATCGTGTCTTTCAACGTGAGCGTGCATGCGGCCTCGGGCTCGGACGCGGTGCACGGCTACGCCCATGTCTGAACTTATGCCCATGTCTCAAGCGCGCACCCGGCCCCGCCCTGCCCCACTGGCCCATGCGGGCGAGGTGGCGCAGTGGGCGGTGTTGTTGCTCGGCTGGCTGTGGCTGGGCGAGCAAGGCATGCGCCTGGCTTGGCCGCTGGCCAGCGGCGTGCTGGCCGTGGCGCTGTGGTGGACGGTGCGCATTGTTTGTCGGGGCATGGCCCCGGCATGGGCTTGTTCGGCGCCGTCCATCGGCGCGTTGGGTGGCTTGACGGCCGCAGGCGTGGCGCTGCTGGCCCTGCCCATGCCCCCGGCTGTGGCGCCACTGCTCTTGTTGCTCTTGGCCAGCCTGTGGGGTTTGTGGTGCGCCGTGATCGACACGCGCAGCCAGACCAGCAGCTTCGAGCAGGGCCGCTTTGCCTGGCACCCTTTGCTGGCTGCGGCCTTGGTCTTTGCGGCGTGGCCCATGGCAGGGAGTGAAACCGGCTCGGTCTGGGGTGTCTGTGCTTTGCTGGCCGTGTGCGCTGCGCTGCTGCAGGCCAATGCCGCGCAAGGGCCTGCACGCGCCAAAGCCTGTGGCGGGCCGCGCGAAGACTGGCCGACCTTGCTGGCACCCTCGGCCATGGGCTTGATGATGGGCAGTTTGTGGTTGGGCACAGACTGGTGCAAGGGCTGGGGTTTGAGCAGCGCACACATGCTGCAAATCCATCTGCTGTTGATGGCGGGCTTGCCCAGCTTGCTGGCTTGGTGCCTGCACCAAATGGCCCCAGCCGGGATCTCGAAGCAGGCCAGACAAGGGGCTATTTTGTGCCTGTTGTTTGGGGGTGCGCTGATGCTGTTGGGCGACAGCGCTTGGCACGGCGCTTTGGCCATGCTGATGCCGTCTTTGGCCTGGGCCTTGCATTGCGGCAGGCAGCGCCCGGCCAAGCCCGTCAGTCGTCACCGCTTTGCCTGGCGGCTGCGCAGATGGGCGTTGTTGCTTGGGCCGGGCTTGCTGGTTGGCGTGGGCTTGGCCAGCCCATACCAAGGGCCGTTGGCCATGCAATCGGCCTTGGCATTGCTGGGTGCCCTGGCCGTTTGTGCAGGGCTGGCCTGGCGCAGACCCGCCTGGAGCAAGCCCCTTAAGCACCCCTTAAGCGCACCATAAGCGCACCATAAGCACCCCTTGGGCGGCACTTGAGGTGTCCATGCAGACACCGGCTTTTGGTGTCGTCGCTTTGGGTTTGCGCCACAACAAAGCGCAGCGCCTCAAACGCCTGTTGGACATCGAGGTGACGGCCCAGCTAGCGGCGCAGCAAGTGGCACATTTGCGCCGCCCGCTGGGCTAGAACCTGGGCGCGCAGACGCCCCCTGAAATCGCCATGCACATCGCCCCGAAACGACGGCCATGCGATGTGGCGTGGGTTTGCGCCAAACCCTCACCCCTGTGCAAGCGCGCAGAGGGTGTGCGGCTTGGCCTTAACCGCCTTTTTGACCATCCCCGCAGTGAATACAGGCCCCAAACGATCAGGGTTTGCACGGGTTTGAGCTTTGAGCGACAGTCGTCTGCAAGGCGAGACATTATCTTCCTGTGCCCCTGCTGAGCGAGCTCGGCTGCAGGGGCTATTTTTTGGGGACATTTTTCCCCGTGGTCAGTGTTACCCAAGCGCAGGAGTATCCGATGGTGAAATTCAAAGTCAATGGCGAGACCGTCACGGTCGATGCCAATCCGCAAACGCCACTGTTGTGGGCAATCCGTGAAAAGCTCAACCTCACCGGCACCAAGTTCGGCTGTGGCATTGCCCAATGCGGCGCCTGCACCGTGCACCTGAACGGCGAGCCGGTTCGCTCATGCGCCTTGACATTGTCGGTGGCCGAGGGCAAAGACATCACCACCGTGGAAGGCCTGATGAAAACGCGCACCGGCCAGGCACTGCAGGCCGGTTGGGTCAAGGCCCAAGCGCCGCAATGCGGCTATTGCCAGTCGGGCCAACTCATGACCGCCGCCAAGGTGATCAGCGTGGCCAAGAAAAACCTCAGCCGCACCGAAATCTTGGAAGCCATGAGCGGCAACATTTGCCGCTGCGGCACCTACAACCAGATCGCCAGCGCGGTCTCGCACGCCCAGAAAACCCTCCAAGGAGGCAAGGCATGAACCCGATGAATTCCACCCCCCTTTTGACGCCGAGCGTGTCGCGCCGCTCTTTCATCCTCGGCTCCGGCGGCCTGGCTTTGGGCTTGTCCTTCGGCTTGACCCAAACAGAATTGGCCTTGGCCCAAACCCCCGGCGCGACCGGCTTTGGCCCCAACAACTGGATCAACATCGGTCTAGACGGCGTGGTGACCTTGATGTCGCCCGCGGCCGAAATGGGCCAAGGCACCATGACCGCCATGCCCCTGTTGCTGGCCGAAGAGATGGACTTGGACTGGCGCCAGGTGCGTGTGGTGCAGTCGCCCAGCGACCCCAAGCGCTTTGGCAATCCCCGCTTTGGCGGCGGCATGACCACGGGTGCATCGCGCACGGTGCAGGGCTATTACGAGCCGCTGCGCTTGGCCGGTGCCCAAGCGCGCCTGGTGATGGTGAACGCTGCGGCGCAGGCCATGGGCGTGCCCGCATCTGAACTGCGCACCGAGGCCAGCCGCGTGATCCACAGCGGTGGCCGCGCCATGACTTATGCAGACATTGCCAAAGTGGCGACGGTTCCGGCCGAGCTGCCCAAGGTCGACAAGAGCATGCTCAAGCCGATGGCCCAGTTCCGCTTGATCGGCAAGGACATTCCCCGTGTGGACGTGCCTGCCAAGTCCAGCGGTCAGGCCTTGTACGGCATTGACCAGCGTCTGCCGGGCATGCTCTGGGCTTCAGTGCTGCGCGCCCCGGTGCAAGGCGAAGTGCCCGAGAGTGTGAACGACAGCGCCGCCCGCGCTGTCCCAGGTGTCAAAAACGTGGTTCGACTGCCCTACGGCGTGGCCGTTGTGGCCGACTCTTTTTTCACGGCCAAGACGGCGCGTGACCAGCTCAAAGTGGTGTGGAGCCAAAAGTCCAAAGCACGCGTGCAGTACACCGACCAAATGCGTGTGGAATACACCAAGCGCGCTGAGGATTTGTATGACACAGGCGTGGCCTTCATTGCCCACGGGGACGCGGCCAAGCAGTTGGCCGGAGCCACCCGCACTTTCAGCGCCACCTACACCAGCGAGATGGTCAGCCACATCTGCCTGGAGCCCATGAACTGCACAGCACGTGTGGATGGCGACAAGATTGAAGTTTGGGCACCGGCCCAATCGGCTTCATTTGTGGTGGGCACCGTGGCCGGTGCTGGCGGGTTCAAGCCGGAAAACATCACGGTCAACATCACCTTGCTCGGGGGCGGTTTTGGCCGCCGGGTCGAGGCCGACTACGCCGCCGATGCGGCACTGGTCGCCAAAGCCATGCCAGGCACTCCGATCCAGGTCATTTGGACCCGTGAAGACGACATGGTCCACGACAAGTACCGGCCCATGACGGGCCAGCATTTGGTCGCCGGGGTCGATGCGAAAGGCAAGATCGTGGGGCTGCTGCACCGGGTGGTGTCTGAGGGCATATACGCGCGTGTGGTGCCACCGGCTTTCAAGGCCGCAGGCGGCAAAGATGCGCCCGTGATGGAAGGCGCGGAAATCACCTACGACATTGCCGATCACAGCGTCCAGTTCATGATCGAAGACCGTGGCATCCAGGCCGGTTTTTGGCGTGCAGTCGGCCCTGGTTACACCAAATTCGCGATTGAAACTTTGGTGGACGAGGTGGCGCGCGGCGTCGGCGCTGACCCGTTGACCTACCGCGTTGACATGCTGAGTAAAAACCCGCGTGGCCAAGCCGTGCTCAAAGCCGTGGGCGAGATGTCGCAATGGGGCAAGGCCAAGTTGCCCAAAGGGCATGCACTGGGTCTGGCGTTTTCTGACGCCTGGAACACCTATTGCGGCATGGTGGTGCAAGTGTCCATTGTCAATGGACGCCCCAAGGTGCACAAAGTGTGGTCGGCGGTGGATTGCGGTCATGCCTTGCAGCCGCAAAACGTGCAGGCCCAAATGGAAGGCTCGATCATCTATGGCCTGTCCGCAGCCCTGCACGAGCGCATGGACTTCAGAGCCGGCGAGCCCTTGCAAACCAATCTGAAAGCCTACACCGTGCTGCGGGCCAACGAAACGCCTGAAGTGTTCATCAAGGTGATGCCCACGGACAACCACCCGGGCGGCATTGGCGAAGTGGGGCTGCCCCCGCTGGCGCCAGCCATGGCCAACGCCATCGCCGCACTCAATGGCAAACGCTTGCGGGCCTTGCCTTTCCCGGTGGTTTGAGCGGGCCACCTGCCGGGCCAAGACGATCGGTCGCAGCCGATCGCTTGGCCGGTTGTGGGGCGCAACACGTCAAGCGCCAATGACGTCTACGATCAGCTTGACGGAAATCGCCAGCAAGCCCACTTGTACCCATTTGAAAAACCAGTCGTCCGCAATTTTGCGAGTGAGGTAGGCGCCTGCCACCGTGCCCACCAAGGCAAATGGGATCAGCACCAACGCACCCATCAGCTCGCTGCTGCCATAGGGTTGCAGCTGGTGGTAGGGCCCCAGCTTGGCCAGGTTGATGGCGGCAAAAAACAAGGTCGAGGTGCCGGCAAACACCAGTTTGGGCAGTTTTTGCGGCAACAGGTAAACCTGAAATGGCGGGCCACCCGCGTGGGAAATAAAGCTGGTGAAACCCGACAAACCGCCCCACAGCAGGCCTTTGCCCCAGCTGGCCGGGCGCGGAGCGGTTTCGCCATGGCGCTTGCGCCAAGCGTTGAGCACAAAGCCCACGCCCATCAGGCCGATCATCATTTTCACGGCCGTGTCGGACACCAGCGATGCCGTCAGCCAGCCCACCAGCACGCCTCCCACCCCCGCAGGAACGAGGATTTTCAAGTTGGTGGCGCTGAAGTTTTTGCGGTACAGCCACAGCCCCACCATGTCCGAGATGATGTAAATCGGCAGCAACATCACCACCGCTTTGAGGGGCGACATGAACAGCGAAAGAATGGGCACAGACAGCATGCCCACCGTGGGCAAACCGCCTTTGGACAGGCCCACCATGGCCGCAGCCAGGCCTGCCCAGATCAGGTAATGGCCATCGACCATGTCAACCCAAACCCTGTGGATGGTGAACCCCAGCGTTCAAAACGGCGCTCATAAATACGCGCGCGCCCAGCCCAGTCCCCGCGAGGTGCCGCCTGCCGAGGCATCGGCCGGGTTGTACTCACAGCCGATCCAGCCGTCCCAGCCGCATTCGGCCGAGACCCGGTCTATGGTGTTGAAAATGTGCGGCCAGTTCAGCTCGCCGGTGCCAGGCTCGTGGCGGTCGGGCACTTCGGCAATTTGGAAATGCCCCACCTGGCCGGTGGGCAGGTAGCGGGTTATTTTTGCGCTCAGATCGCCTTCCACAATTTGGCAGTGGAACAAATCCATTTGCACTTTCATATTGACCGCACCCACGGCTTGCACGATGCGGTGCGCGTGGTCTTGGCGGTTGAGGTGAAAGCCCGGCACGCTGCGGGTGTTGATCGGCTCGATCAGCACATCGCGTCCGGCTTTTGCAGCTTCGGCGGTGGCCCATTTCAGGTTGCCAATCAGGGTGGCGTCTGCCGCATCGGTGCTGGCACCCTCTGCGCGCAAACCCACCATGGCGTGGATGCGCGGGCAGTTCAGGGCGTCGGCATAGGCCAGGGCCTGCAAGAAGCCGACTTTGAATTCGGCTTCTCGTCCCGGCACGCTGGCCGTGCCCCGGCTGCCCGCTTGCCAAGCTTGGGCAAAACCGTCGGTTTGGGTGCCGCCAGAAGGGGTGTTGAACAGCACCTGCTGCAAGCCATTGGCTTGCAAGCGCGCGGCCAGCTCTTGGGCTGCAAAGGCATACGGAAACAAAAACTCCACCGCCTTGAAGCCATCTTTGGCAGCCGCTTCGAAACGGTCCAAAAAAGGCAAATCGGGGTACATCATCGACAGGTTGGCGGCAAAACGGGGCATGGTGCTTTCTTCCAAAAAAGGCGTGAATCAGTGAGGTTTGTGCATGGCGGCAAGCACGGGCTTACCAAAGCGCGCCAAAGTTGCGCCGCAAGTCGTCCAGCTCAGACGCCAGCAGGGCGGGGGTGTTGGGTGCCAACAGCAGCAAACGGGCGGTTTCTTCCAGCTCTTCCAGCGTGGCCATGGCTTGGGCCGGGCTGTTGTGCCACACATTGGGCCCCAGGCGAGGCAGCATCACCGCGCGGATGGGCGTGCCGCTGGCGGCGTGCTGGTGGATCAGGTCGGCGACCTCTTTGGCCGCATCGGGGCTGCCAGGGCGGTGGTAACGCAGCAAGGGCACATGGCCGACCTTCATCACAAAATAAGGCGTGATGGGGGGCAACAGTTCAGGGCCATGGGCACTCAAGCTCAGGGCCACGCAATGCGTGCTGTGGGTATGGATCACGCAGCAGGTGGCGGCCTCGTGCATGCAGGCTGCAGCGTAAATGTGGCGGTGCAAGGCCATGGTTTTGCTGCCCTTGTCGCCGCTGATCTGCTGGCCTTGCAGGTCCAGCTTGGCCAGCCGAGCCGGGTCCAAAAACCCCAGGCAAGCGTCTGTGGGTGTGATCAAAAAACCATCGTGCAAGCGCACGCTGATGTTGCCCGCCGTGGCATGCACATAGCCACGCCCAAACAGGCTTTGCCCCACCCGGCAAATTTCTTCGCGGGCTTGAGATTCATTCATGCGCAGTCTCCATGTGCCATGGCTTGATTATCGCCATGCCTTGCGCCATGCCCTGTGCCGCAGGAGCCAGCTTGCTGGCGAATGTTGGATGTGTCGGTGTGCATGAACCTAAATCCAGTTGGCCGCGGCCAACTGCCGGGTTTAGCTTGAATCAGGCCAGCACCTCAAAGGCTTTGCTGAAAAAATCTTCCGTGCCGAAGTTGCCTGACTTGAGGGCGATGTGCAGCCCGCCTGTGGCGCTTGGGGCAAAACACCAGGGCACACCCGGATCAATTTGGGGGCCAATTTGCAGTTGTGCAATGGCCAGCGCTTGCACACAAGCGCCCGAGGTTTCACCGCCGGCCACCACCAACTGCCGCACCCCCAAAGCCACCAGACCATGTGCCACAGCTGCCAGTGCCTGCTCCACCAGCGCGCCGGCTACGGCCACACCCAATTGGGCTTGCACGGCTTTGACGGCTTCGGGCGCAGCGGTCGAGTACACCAGCACCGGGCCCTTGCCAAGCAGCGGCGCGGCCCAGGCCAGCACCTGCTGCACCACCACCTCGCTCTGGCCTTGCACCCAACCGGCGGGGTCGATGGCGTAACTCGGCCAGCCTGAGGCTTTGAAATGCGCCACCTGGCCGTTCGTGGCGACCGAACAACTGCCCGACACCACCGCCAGCAAGCCTTTGGCCGCAGGCAATTGGCTGGCCTGCAAAGACGGGGTCAGGCCAAAGTTGGCGGGCAGACCAATGGCCGCACCCGAGCCTGCCGTGACCAACGGCATGCCTTGGAGCGCGGGGCCGAGCAACAACAAGTCATCGTTGCTGGTGGCGTCCACCACTGCCACCCCCACGCCTTGGGCGCGCAAGTCGGCCACCCGCGCACGAATGGCCGCCGCACCAAGGGCCACGGTTTTGTAGTCGATCAAACCCACTGGGCGCTTGGTTTGGGCTTGCAGCACGCGCACCAGGTTCGCATCCTGCATGGGCGTGAGCGGGTGGTTTTGCATGCCGCTCTCATTGAGCAGCACGTTGCCCGCAAACAAATAGCCCTTGAACACCGTGCGCCCGTTGTCCGGAAATGCCGGTGTTGCAATGGTGAAGTCCGTGCCCAGCGCATCCATCAAAGCCTCAGTCACCGGGCCGATGTTGCCTGCGGGTGTGCTGTCAAAGGTGGAGCAGTATTTGAAATAGATCTGCTCTGCGCCTTGTGCTTGCAACCACTTCAGGGCTTGGAGCGATTGCGCGATGGCTTCAGCGGCGCAAATGGTGCGCGACTTGAGCGCCACCACCACCGCATCCACATCAGCGGCCAAAGGCGCATCGGGCACACCAATGGTCTGCACCACCCGCATGCCGGCGCGCACCAAGTTGTTGGCCAAGTCGGTCGCACCGGTGAAGTCGTCGGCAATGCAACCGAGTTTCAAACGGTGATCGTGGGTCATGTCTTTGTCCTGGGTTGGTCTGGTTTTGCAGGAGTCAGCCTGCTGGCGATGGGGGCGCAGTGAGGCATGTCATTCGCTTGCAGGCAAGCGCCTGCGGGAGACCTGTTTGGCGTTGCCGGTTGCTTTGCGCATGAGGCGGGTCATTTTTTGGCTGGGGCTTTGGGCAATTCGATGCCTGGGAAGATTTTGATCACGGCGCTGTCGTCTTCTTTGGCAAAGCCCGCTGTGCTGGCTTGCATGAACATCTGGTGGGCAGTGCTTGACAGTGGCAGCGGGAACTTACTGGCGCGTGCCATGTCGAGCACCAGACCCAGATCTTTGACAAAAATGTCCACTGCAGACAAAGGCGTGTAGTCGGCCGCCAGCACATGGGCCATGCGGTTTTCAAACATCCAGCTGTTGCCTGCGCTGTGGGTGATCACCTCGTACAAGGCGGCCGGGTCCACCCCTTCGCGCAGGCCCAAAGCCATGGCCTCGGCGGCAGCGGCAATGTGCACCCCCGCCAACAGCTGGTTGATGATTTTCACCTTGCTGCCCGCGCCTGCGCTGTCACCCAGCTTGTAAACCTGGGCGGCCATGGCGTTCAAAAACGGCTCGGCCAGGGCGTAAGCAGCGGGTTTGGCGGCGGTCATCATGGTCATTTGGCCCGAGGCCGCCTTGGCCGCGCCACCTGAAATGGGTGCGTCCACATACAGCAAACCCAAAGCTTCAAGGCGTGCCTCCAAAGCCACCGACCAGTTGGGGTCTACCGTGGAGCACATCACAAACACGCTGCCGGGTTTCATGCTGGCAGCGCAACCGACGGTGTCGCCATCGCCAAACAACACGGCCTCGGTTTGCGCCGCGTTGACCACCACCGAGACGATCACACCGCAAGCCGCGCCCAAGGAGGCCAGCGAATCGTGTGCCGTGCCACCTGCGTGGGTGAAGGCCTCGGCCACCTCTCGCCGCACATCAAACACCTGAACGCTGTGACCCGCACGGCGCAAGGAAGCGGCCATGCCCGAACCCATGGCCCCCAAACCGATCAAACCGACTGTTGTCATGACACCTGCCCACTGAATTGATCAGGTCATCATACAAATTTTGTGATCGCTTGGCATCAGGGTGAACACGGGTACAAAGGCTGTTTTTGGGCAGTCGTGCGGGCCGTTTCATCACCAGCGTGGGCCTGCCGGTGGACAATGTCCAACGTGATCCACGGAGGCGTTGTTCCTGTGCCGAAAACGGCATGAGGGTACAAAGCTTCAGGCTGACATGCCCAAGGGTAGAAAGCCTCAGGGCGTCGGGCCCCAGGGCGCTGACAGCATGAGTTTGTTGGTTTGCTCGCGGATCAGCGGCCTGATCTTGGCGGCAAAGGCCATGAAGGCCGGGTCGGCATAGACCCCGGCCCAAAAGGCACGGCGGTCGGCGTCGTCGTCAAACTTCCAGACATGGATCAACTCGTTGATGGCCCCCACATCACCGGTGAAATAACCCACCAGTTTTTGCGGGTGCTTGGCCAGCGCAGGCCAGCCTTCTTGGCTGTAATGCGAGACGACTTCGGGCATTTTTCCGACGATGACAGCATAGGTGCGCAGTTCGTAAATGGCCATGGGGGGTCCTTGTTAAACAGTTGAATGGACTGGTCAGTTTAGGTTCGGGGGCAGGCTGGCGGTGTCGGCAAGGTGACCGGGTCATCAGACCAAATGCATGGACCGGATGGCGGGGATTGGCCGCTCGGTCAAAGGCGCGAAATCAGCTATTACCGGGGCATTGCGGCTTGTCTTTGTAGGAGCCAGCCTGCTGGCGATTTAGGCGCTTGTGGGCCGCAAGCATTCGCTTGCAGGCAAGCTTCTACGGGGGGTTTATTGGATGGCGTTTGATGGGCGCGTGCGTTGTGCTTGCCGCTCAAACGCGCCGACGCTAGTTCGCGCCGCCTCAGTCAGCGAAAGCGGTAGCCGTCCATGGCGATCACATCGTCGCTGATGCCTCTGAAGAAAGCCTCTGGCTGGGCGTCGGCCCCTGCTGCGCCCCAGGCGCTGAACAGGGGCAGCAGGTGTTCTTCGCTGGGGTGGGCGCGTTGGCCGTCGGGGTTTTGCCGGTAGGCCAACAGGCCTGCCAAGTCGCCATCCACCAAGCGGGTGTGGACCCAATCGGCAAACGCCTGCACATAAGCGGGGCTGGTGGCGGGGTTGTGGCCGCCCGGTGCGCGCAGCCGCATCAAGTCGCGCAGGTTGTGGGTGATGTTGCCCGAGCCCACAAACAAGATGCGCTCTTGGGCCAAACCGGCCAGGGCTTGGCCCACGCGCAAGGCATGGGCTGGCCCCAAGTGGCTTTGTACCGACAAGGGCACCACCGGGATGTCGGCCTCGGGCACCATATGGTGCAGCGCAATCCAGGCACCGTGGTCCAGCCCGCGCGAGGGGTCTTGCGCCACGGGCAGGCCGGCTGCTTGCAGCGCAGCCAGCACCAAGCCGCCCACCTCGGGGCTGCCGCTGGCGGGGTAGCGCATCTCGTACAAGCGGGGGTCAAAACCGCCAAAGTCGTGGATGGTTTCGGGCTGGCTGGCCATGCCCACGGTGGGCACGGCGGTGTCCCAGTGCGGGCTGAGCACCACAATGGCGCGGGGCCTGTCTTGGCTTTGCACGAGCTGGCGCATGGCCGCGCCTGCACCTCCGGGGTGCAGGGCAAACATGGGCGAGCCATGGGGTACAAAAAGCGCTGAGCGAAAGGGGGTCATGGGCTGGAGCCTTTGGTGGTGACTGTGTGTTGACGGGCGCGCCCGCATTTTGGGACACAATCGGTTTTTGATTTTTAAACCTTCACCCATTGAAGCACGCCATGACCTACCCCAATACCCAACTTTTCATCAACGGCCAATGGTGCGATGCCGACAGTGGCCGCAGCATGGCTGTCTTTAACCCCGCCACCGGCCTCGAAATCGGCCGCTTGGCCCATGCCGGCGTGCCCGACCTGGAACGGGCTGCCCAAGCCGCGCAAAAAGGCTTTGAGATCTGGCGTGACACACCGGCCAATGAGCGCAGCGCCATCATGCGCAAAGCCGCCGCCCTGATGCGCGAGCGCGCCCCGCAAATTGCCGAGCTGATGACGCAGGAGCAAGGCAAGCCCCTGGCCGAGGCCAAAGTCGAGTGCCTGTCGTCGGCCGACATCATCGAGTGGTTTGCCGAAGAAGGCCGCCGCGTGTATGGCCGCATCGTCTCGCCCCGCAACATCAACGTGCAGCAAAACGTGCTCAAGCAGCCCTTGGGCCCGGTGGCGGCGTTCACGCCCTGGAACTTTCCGGTCAACCAAATTGTGCGAAAAATGGCTGCGGCCTTGGCCACGGGCTGCTCCATCATCGTCAAAGCCCCCGAAGAAACACCGGCCTCGCCCGCCGAGTTGATCCGCGCTTTCCAAGACGCAGGGGTGCCAGCGGGGGTGATTGGCCTGGTCTACGGCACGCCATCGGAAATCTCCAGCTCCCTGATTGCGCACCCGGTGATTCGCAAGATCACCTTCACCGG
>CAMDLJ010000008.1 GCA_945901665.1 Bordetella parapertussis
TCAAAGATGTAAGCCAATTCTTTGGGGTGAAGTTGGGAGTGGATGGGCACAGCCACCAAGCCCGCATGCCAAATGGCCAGCAATGACTCCCAATAGGCGGGGTGGTTGCGCATCACCAACCCCACCCGATCACCCGGTTGCAGGCCCAAGCCGAGCATGCCTGTGGCCATGGCAGACACTTGCTGGAGCAAAGCCGCATGGTCCTTCAAGATCGTTTTTCCCCAAGCCAAGGCAGGGGCGTGCGGGTGTTCGCTGGCTGCGCGTTCGAGCAAATGGGCCAAATTCATGGTTGCGCGCTCCTAGGCTTTGCGGGGTATGACCACGCCGTCAAATTCTTTCATCGCCAGACCCAGCGCTTGCGAGGCCATGTCTCGCACAGCGGCAGGTTGTCCGGCTTGAAAAATATACGATGTGTAAAACAGCTTTAAAGTGGGATGGGCCAAAATTTCTGCCTTGGAGCGACTTTGGGTGATTTGATCCCCATAGACCATGGGCAAAGGCAGTTGCACATTGCGTGCCGGGTCGCGCAAGATGGCCTTGGGCTCACCCCCTTGGGCCACGGTGTCCATCTCCTGAAAGAATCTGCGTCGCATGGCCACAATGCCTCGGTCACTGGCGCTCAAGTTTTCAAGGCTGCGATCAGCGATTCGCCCTTGCCCCACCCAAGCCAAAAAATCTTGGTTCATCACGTGGGTGTCGATCCAGCGACCTTGCTCGTCTTTCACCGGGCCCCACCAGGTGGGGATGCGGGTCTGCACATAGGGTTCGCATTCGCGCGGCACACGGGTGTATTTCCAGGTCACGCTCAAGGTGTTTTCGTCGTCAATCGGCACGCGCCATTCAAAGTGCTCGCCCAAAAAGAAGCCGTTGGGCCACAGGCATACCCGCCCCACGGTCCAGGCTTGGTCGTCTTCGCTGGTTTCTTGTTTGACCCGGTGGTAGGTGAAGCCAAACTCAAACTCTTTGAAATCCAACTTCAAATGGGTGGCACCAAACCGAACCTCTCCGGTGCGCTGTCGGTTGCCCCAGTTTTCGTGCATCCACTCAAAATGAACCGGGTCGATGGAGTTTTCTTGGCACTGAAACCAATTGCACGGCACCTCCGAGAGCACCACTTGGGTAAAGCCGTTGTCCCACGAAAACGCCTCCCAATCGGGCAGCAAAGGTGCGGGTTGTGGCCCCATGTAGGCCCACAACATCCCGCCCTTGGCTTGAACCGGGTATGCCGTGAGTTGGACCCGCGCTTTGGCATCACGCTCCGGGTGGGCGGTGTCCTCAAACGGCTGATGAATACACGCACCTTGTTGGTTGAATTGCCAGCCGTGATAGCTGCAACGCAAGCCCTGCGCCTCCACCATGCCAAAGCTCAAATCAGCGCGGCGGTGCGGGCATTGGCGCTGCACCAAACCATAGGTACCACTCAGGTCTTTGTAGAGCACCAAGTCTTCGCCCATCAGCCGAATCGGTTTGGTGCTGGCTTGGTCAAATTCAGACAAACCGGCAATCGGCATCCAATAGCGGCGCAACAAATCACCCATGGGGGTGCCCGGGCCCACGCGCACCAAGCTGTCGTTTTGCGCGGGGGTCAACATCGGTGCAAATCGCTGTGAAGGTGACGCCTCCCGTGCGCAGCCAGCCTCATTACTCGGATTTGATGTTGGCCAATTTCACCGCGCGCTCGTATTTGCGAACGTTTTTCTTGATGATCTCGCCATACTCGTTGGCATTGCTGTAAATGATGGAAAAACCTGTTTCCTTGAATTTGGCCAAAAAGTCAGGGCTTTCAGTGGCTTGCTTGACCGCGGCCTGAAGCTTGTTGACGATGGCAGGGGGAATGCCCGCTGGACCCAAGACACCTGTCTCGGCCTGGAAGTCGTAATCCTTGACCATTTCCGCCAAAGAGGGCGTGTCAGGGAAGCGCGACCAGCGTTTTCCACCGGTGACGGCCAATAAATTCAAAGTACCCGCACGGATATGCGGCGCCGAAGCGGTGAAAGCGGTCAACAAAATCGGTACGTCTCCGGCCAAAATAGCAGGCACAGACTGACCGCTGCCTTTGTAGGGGATGTGGGTAAAGTCCAAGCCGGCATCGGCCTTGAAGGCCTCCATGGAAATGTGGTGGATGCTGCCCACGCCCGAGGAACCGTAATTGACCTTGCCCGGGTTGGCTTTGGCCTCTTTGACCAGGTCTTGCAGGGTCTTGATGCCGGTCTTGGCATTGGCCACCAATAACAATGGCTCATAGGTCAAGCCTGATATGGGCGTCAAATCTTTGAAGGTGTCGTAGGGCATGCTTTTGAAAATATGTGGCGCAATGCCCAGTTGGCTGGTGTCACCCAGCATCAGGGTATAGCCATCGGCGGGCAATTTCACCAATTGAGCTGTGGCGCTCAAGCCACCCCCACCGGGCCGGTTTTCAACCACAAAAGGTTGACCCAGAATGTCAGTGAGTTTTTGGGCCAAAGCGCGGGCCACAAAATCGGGGCTGCCCCCCGCCACATAGCCGACCAAAATTTTGACCGGTTTGACGGGGTAGTCTTGCGCCCAAGAAAGCACAGGCGACAGACAAACCAGGGCAATAGACAGGGTTTTGAGCAAAAGTTTCATGGGTCATCCTGGGTGAAGAAAAAGGGCGTCAAACACGGGCCGTGGTGGCTGAACAGGGGCAGCAGCCTGAGACCCAAGACCGGCGCAGATTACACCAAATCGCTTTGACCCTGGCGCCAAGCTTGCGAACCACAGTCGTGTGCACGACAGCGGCATGGAGATCGAGGGCGGTGTTGGTTACAGTCTTGATGCCCAAACCCCACCAGGAGCATTCATGGCCACCACCCCTCCAGCATCCAAGGCCATCATCTTGACCGGCGGCACCCGCGGCCTGGGCTGGGAGATGGCCGAGGCCTTGATCGACGCCGGGCACTGCGTGGTGATCACCGGTCAACAACATGGCCCCCACCTGGGTGCCTTGCAAGACCAGCTCAATCAACGCGCTGGCGCGGCGCGCGCCTTGGCCTTGCAAGCCGATGTGGGCCAATGGGCTGACTGTGAGCGGGTGGTCCAGCAAACCCTGGACACATTTGGCCGCATCGATGGCCTGGTCAACAACGCCGGCCTGGGCATGCGGGCCATCCGCGACAACTTTTTGCAAGAGCCGCCCTTGTTTTGGCAGGCAGCGCCGCAAGCCTTTGCCGACATCATTCAGACCAATGTGGTGGGCCCTTTTTTCATGGCGCGGGCCTGCGTGCCCCTGATGGTGGCGCAAGGTTTTGGCCGGGTGGTGAATGTCTCCACCAGCCAATCCACCATGGTGCGCACGGGCTACAGCCCCTATGGGCCCAGCAAAGCCGGGCTGGAAGCCTTGAGTGTGGTGTGGGCCAAAGATTTGGCAGGTACTGGTGTGACGGTCAATGTATTGCTGCCTGGTGGGGCCAGTGCCACCGATATGCTCCCACCCAACACGCCCAAAGACAAACTGCTGCCGCCCCAACAAATGCGCGCACCCATTGTGTGGCTGATGTCAGACGCCTCCAGTGCACACACCGGCGAGCGCTACAGCGCCAAAGATTGGCCCGAACATTTGAGCGATGAGGACGCCGCGACCTGCGCGCGATCGGCCCACCAAGATCTACCGCACATCATGTGACAGTGATCTCCAAATTGATGACCAATCACACCGAGCAAAGGCGACAACGTTGCGGTTTACCCTGTTGAAGAAGGCTCGGGCTTGGGGTACCTTGGCATATTTAGAAAACTCTTTTTTTCGATCCAAGGACACCCCACCATGCCCACTTCGAAATTTCTCTCCATGCGACTGGCTCAGGCTTGGCTTGTGCTGCTTGGCCTGATCAACATCCACGGAGCCAGCGCTCAAACACCTGCGGCTGACGCCAGCAACTACCCCAACCAACCGGTGAAACTCGTGGTGCCCTACCCACCGGGGGGCGGCGCTGATTTCTTGGCCCGTTTATTGGCTGAAAAGGCCCAAGCCAAATGGGGACAAACGGTGATTGTGGAAAACCGATCCGGCGCTGGCGGCAATGTCGGTACCGAATCTGTTTTTCGCGCCAACCCCGATGGCTACACCTTGCTGTTCACCGCGCAACCGCCCTTGGTCGCGAATAAAAGCCTCTACGCCAAACTCAACTTTGACCCCGACATCATGACCCCGGTCTCGATCATGACCACGGGTTACAGCGTGTTGATGGTGCACCCCAAATTGCCGGTCAACAGCGTGGCTGAATTGATCGCCTATGCCAAGGCCAACCCCAACAAACTCAATTACGCATCGCAAGGCATTGGCAACGCCGCCCACTTGAGTGCAGAGCTTTTTTGCTCCATGGCGGGCATCAAAATGACCCATATTCCCTACAAAGGCACGGGCCCGGCGTTGGCCGATGCCTTGTCCGGTCAGGTCGAGGTTTATTTTGGCGAATTGGCCACCTCAGGCGTGCATGTGCGGGCGGGCAAGCTCAAGCTGCTGGCCGTGGGCGGTGAAAAGCGCTTGCCCGAGTACCCCCAGGTGCCCACGGTGGCTGAGTCTTTGCCCAAATACCTCGCCACGGTTTGGCAAGGCATGGTCGGCCCACCTGGCATGAACATGGCCATTTCGCGCAAATGGTCTGGCTTGGTCAACGAGGTGCTGAAAACCCCCGATGTGATGAAAAGGCTTCAGGACATGAGCATGATCCCTGCTGGCGGCAGCCCGGAAGACATGGCCCAGTTCATGCGGGAAGACCGTGAGCGCTGGAGCGCCGTGATCAAGGCCTCTGGGGCCAGGGCCGACTGAATTCCTCCCATTGAGAACACCGATCCACCAATATGATCACCGCAGAAGACAACAAAAAACTCACGGGCGTGAGCGCCGGCACCCCCTTGCACGAGCCCCTCTCCAAATTTTGGTACCCCGTGCTCCACGCCGCCCAATTGCAAGACCGCTGTACCCGCAAAATTCGCTTGTTGGGCGAGGACTTTGTCATCGCCAGAAATGGCGACACCTTGCTGGCGCTGGAGGAGAAATGTCCGCACCGACAATGCTCGCTCACCTTGGCGCGGGTCGAAGACAAAGGCTTGCGCTGCATTTACCACGGATGGCTGATGAGCCCGTTGGGCAAAGTCCTCGAAGCCCCCAACGAGCGCGAGCAAGGGGGGCGCCAACGCATTCGAATGCGCACTGCCGCTTTGCGCGAGGCGGGCGGCCTGATTTGGATGAACATTTGCGCCGATGAAACACAGCGCGCGCCTTTCCCCGACCTGCCCTGGTTTCACCTGCCCGCCGAGCAGGTGGTGGTCGTTGATGCCATGTGCCATTCCAATTGGGTGCAATCCTTGGAAGGGGCGATTGACTCCTCTCACTCTTCACATTTGCATTCCGACGAAATTGTCAGCAAAAAAGCCGGGGACGTGAGCACCGCCGTGGGAGCAGGCATGCAACTGCAGTTCACCCGCCCATCCACCGACAAACACCCCCGCATTCAGGTGCGCGACACCGACTTTGGCTTCATTTACGGCGCCTTGCGCATACCCACCGTGGACCCAGACAAATGGGTTTACATCCGAGCCTCGGCATTTGCCTTTCCCTCCTATGTGACCTTTCCGTCTGCCGATACGCTGGGCGACTTGCAGGTGTTTGTGCCGGTCGATGAAGACCACACGCATTTTTTCTACATCCGTTTTTCTACCCGCGATCCGCTGAATCAACTCAACTTGCCCGCATGGTCAGGCCTGGAGCCCGGCAAAGACGTCGACGAAAACGGTTTTTTGCGCGCTGCCGCCCTGCCCCTGTGGGGCCAAGACCGCCAGGCCATGGCGCAAGGCAAATCCTTCACGGGTCTCAAGGGTGTGAACTTGCAAGACATCGTGGTGCAAGAAAGCATGGGGACGATCGTGGACCGCACCAAAGAGAACCTGGGCCCTGCAGATTTGGCCATCGTTCACTTTCGCCGCCTGCTGCTGGAGACCGCAGCCGGAAAAGCCGCGGCCCAACCAGGCTTTGCCCCAGGCCTTTCTTACCAAGGCCTGAAGGCGCGCGACGGATTGCTGCCCATCAACCAAGATTGGACCGCGCTTTACCCCGCTGACAGCGTGCATTGGCAAGCCACGCCATGAGCCTGCCCCCAGGCTTGGCCCAGCGACCCATTGGCAACACGGGCCTCAGCGCCTCAGTGCTGGGCTTTGGCACTGGTGACAACGCGGGCTTGATGGTCTTGGGCAGCGTGGCCGACCAACGCGAAGCCGTGGCCCAAGCCATTGGCGCGGGTGTGAACTACTTTGACACCTCACCCGACTATGGCCGTGGCCGCGCCGAAGAAAACCTGGGCCGCGCCCTCAAAGGACGGCGCCATGAGGTGCTCATCACCACCAAGGTTGAGGTCATGCCCGCCGACAGACATCGGTTGGTGAAAAAGGTTCACGAGTCGCTCAATGACTCCTTGCGCCGCTTGGGCACCGACCATGTGGACATTTTGATGATCCATAACCCGCCGTCGATGCACCACGATTGGCAACGCACCACCTGGGCCCCACTGATGGTGGATGACTATTTGCGCCCAGACGGCGCCTTGGCGGGTTTGAGCGAAGTGATTGCGGCAGGCAAAGTGCGCATTGGCGGCATCGCCTGCGAAGAGGCCCACCCCAGCGCACTCGCACCCCTGGTGGCGCATCCAGCCGTGTCGATCCTCAATATCTGGCTCAACATGCTCAACCCCTCATCCTTGTTGGACCCCAGCCCCACCCGGGTCAACGGTCCGGCGGACTACCGGGGCATGGCACGCATGGCGGCTGATCACGGTGTGGCCATTGCTGGGTTTCGCGCTTTGGGTGGGGGCGCATTGATGTCGGCTGCGGCCAACACCCTGACCCGACACCCGATCGCGGGTGGTGGCTTTACCCGCAATGCAGCGCAGTACAAGCGCGAAGTGGAATTGGCTGCGCGCTTGGTCACACGCCTGGGGATTCATGGCACCAATGCCATGGCCGCTTTGGCCTATCGCTTCAACATCACCGACCCGCGCATCACCACCACCGTCGCAGGCTTTTCCGAGTTGTCGCATTTGCATGGTGCCATTGACGGGCTGCGCAAAGGTGCATTGAGCGCGGATGAAATGCAATCCATCATGGACACATGGCACGAATTGTTTGCCTTGGATCCCGCCTGAACTGAAATTCACCCCCCACATCACCATGTCACTGCACACCACCATCAGCGGATTTCACCCCGTTCACTCATTTGCCAAGCTGTCCACATCGGTGATCAGCGACGCGCTGGATGCGCTGGGCGTTCATGGCCAATGCACGGGTATTCACCCCCAAGCCACGGGGTCGTTCACCCCCTTTTGTGGTCGGGCTTTCACGGTGCAATTCTTGCCCTGCGGCACACCCGATGAGCGCACGCCTTCGGGTGGCATCGGTGACTATATTGACGACGTCCCCGAGGGCTACGTGATTGCCATTGACAACCGCGAGCGGTTGGACTGTTGCGTGTGGGACAGCCAAGTCAGCCAGCGTGCTTTGGCCCGGGGCGTGGTCGGCGTGGTGATCGATGGCGCATGCCGCCAAGACCCCGGTGATCAGCCCCAACTGCCCTTGCTGGCCCGAGGCCGCCAAGCAAGGCATGGCTCCAAACGGGTGCGGGTTGAGGCCTTTAACTTGGCGGTCGTCATCGGTGGCGTTCGGGTGGAGTGCGACGACTTGCTCTGCGCCGATCAAAATGGTCTGGTTGTGATCCCGCGTGACTACATCCAAGCGGTTTGGAAACACATCCAAGCCCAGGCTTGACCCACGACACCCTCGTTCGCACCGACTTTTTTCAGACCCTTTATTCCAATTTGTATCCATGGGTTTTTGGGCTGACATCATTGCTTTGCTGGCGGCCACATGTTGGGCGGGGGCCAATACCTGCATTGCCCGAGGCTCATCGCACCAAGGTGGTGAGAACGGGGCTTTTTTGTCCATTTTGCTGACCGCCTTCATTGCAGGTGTGGTGTGGGTGATCGGTGGCGGAACCGATGGTCAGGCCTTGAACATGACCGGCCTGGCTTGGTTTGCGGCAGCCGGTGCATTGACCATTTTTGTGGGGCGGGTGTTTTTCCATTCCAGTGTGCAATACATGGGCGCGGTGCGCAGCTCTTCGGTCAAACGCTTGGTGCCCTTGTTCTCGGTGATGCTGGGCGTGGTTTGTCTGGGTGAAAGCCTGAGTTTGTCGGCGCTGGCCGGCATGGTCCTGATATTTGCTGGATTTGGCGTCTTGGTGTGGGAGTCCAAGCAAAAAATCGCACCCCTGGACCCCAGTGGCGCCGCACACCAGGGACCGACCCGCCAGACCTTGCGCATGGGCATGGTGTACGGCGTGGTGTCAGCGGGCGCCTATGCCACTGGCAATATGTCGCGCAAATTTGGTCTGTTGCACATCAGCGAACCCGCTTTTGGTGCAATGTTTGGGGCCTTGGTCGGAGCGATTCTTTTTGTGGCCTCAGCGGTATTTTTGCAAAGTTACCGCGAGGCAGTGAAAAACATCTTGCAAAAACCCAACCCTTGGCTGCTCAGTGCAGGCATATTGGCCTCAGCCGGGCAGTTGCTTTATTTTGTGGCGATTGACTGGAGCTCTTTGTCGCGGGCCACTTTGATCGTATCGATGGATGTTTTTCTGACCATCTTGGTGGCCTTGGTGTTTTTTCAAAAGCGCGAGGCCGTCAACCGGTATGCCTTGGCCGCAGCCGCCTTGGGGGTTTTGGGCACCGGCGTCATCATTGGGGGTTCAGCCTGACGGGCTTGTGCTGAACGGTTCGGCTTGCCCTCGTTTCAAGCGGGCACTTTAAGGGGCCGATTTTTCAGTGCTGCGTGGCAACACAATGCCGTCATAGGCCTTGGCCTCGATGCCCATCGCATTTGAAAAAGCTTGCTGCACCGCCTCGGGTTGCCCCGCTTGAAACGGATAGGTGGCGTAGAGGATTTTCAAACGCGGATTGGCCATGATTTGCGCGACCGTGTGGGCTTGAAGCAATTCATCGCGGTCCATCATGGGCAGCAACACGCGGTGGTTTTTGGCAGGGTCACGCAAGATGCCTTTGGCTTCTTCGCCATTGGCAATGCGGGTCATCTCATCAAAAAAGCGCCGCCGAATGGCCACCACGCCGCCGTCGCTGGCGCCCAGCGACTCTTGGCTGCGGTCCGCAATCACCCCCTGCCCCACCCAGGCAATGAAGTCTTGGTTCATCACATGGGTGTCGATCCAGCGCCCATGTTCATCTGTGAGCGGTCCGTACCAAGTGGGGATGTGGTCTTGCACATAGGGTTCACGCCCAGCCGGCACGCGGGTGTATTTCCAGGTGATGCTCAAGGTGTTGTGGTCATCAATGGGCACGCGCCATTCGAAATGCTCGCCCAAGAAAAAACCATTCGGCCACAGGCAAACACGGCCCACCGTCCAAGCATGGTTGTGCTCGTCGCTGTCTTGCTTGATGCGGCGGTAGGTAAAGCCATGCTCAAACTCATCGAAAGCCAACTTCAAGTGGGTCGGGCCCAAGTGGGTGCTGCCGGTGCGCAGGCGGTTGCCCCAGTTCTCGTGCATCCATTCAAAATGCACCGGATCGATCGAATTTTCTTGGCACTGGAACCAATTGCATGGAACCGCTGTGATGACCACCTGGCTGAAACCATTCGGCCAAGAAAAGGCCTCCCAATCGGGCAGCAAAGGCGCAGGTTGCGGCCCCATATAGGTCCACAACATGCCGCCCTTGGCTTGCACCGGGTAGGACTTGATGCGGATGCGGTCCTTGGCATTGCGCTCAGGGTAGACCGTGTCTTCATAGGGTTGGGCAATGCAGCGACCCGTTTCATCAAAATTCCACCCGTGGTAATTGCAGCGCAGACCTTTGGCCTCCACCATGCCGTAGCTCAGGTCGGCACGCCGGTGGGCACATTGGCGATCCACCAGACCATAAGTGCCACTCAAGTCTTTGTACAGCACCAAGTCTTCGCCCAACAGCCGAATGGCTTTGGTGGCTTGATGGTCAAACTCTGAAACGCCAGCGATCGGCATCCAATAGCGGCGCAGCAATTCGCCCATGGGGGTGCCCGCCCCCACCTGGGTGAGTTGTTGGTTTTGTTCGGTACTGAGCATGGATGTTCTCCTAGAGGGGCTCACCACGCCCCATGGTTCCAATGGACCGGCTGAGCGCTCAAGCCTGCCACAGGGCAAAGGCCGCGCCCACCCCGGTGCCTGCGGGCGTGCGGCGCAAGCTGTGATAGCTGTGCCAAGTCAATGGCAGCTCTTTCACCGCACCCGCGGTCACCACCCAATTGAGGATTTCTGACGAGCCCGAGTTCAGCGCACCACGCGGTAGATCTCGCAACGCTTGGTGGTCCCCGCTTTGCAAGGCCTGCAAAATCGTTTGATCCAAGGTTTCATCGACGATGAAGTGGCTCAATCCACCCGAGGCCACCACCGCCACCCGCAGGTCTTGGGGGCAGTCGCGCAAGGCACGGCCCAGCGCCAAACCAAAATCATGGCAACGCCGGGCACTGGGGACATTCGGGCCGTAGTAGGTGTTGAGCAAAACGGGCAACACCGGTATGGGCTTGCCCCTGAACAAGCGCTTGATGATGAAGCCATAGGCATGGCCAAAGCCTGCATTCTCGGGATGGGCCACATGCGAGCAGGCCCCGATATCAAAGTCGGCATCGATCAAGCGCTCGATCAGCGCCAAGGCCAAATCACTGCTGGCCTGAACAGTGTGCAAATCGTCCATCAAATAGCCCCGCCCCATTTGCTGAATCCATTCGGGGCTTTCGGGATGGCCGTATTTGTTGCTGGTGATGAAGCGGTCCCCGTGGTAGATGGCCATGGCCGGTTGGTTGGCCGATGTGAACAACTCGCGCTGGTCGTCACCCACAATCACCACCACATCCGGGGCCACTTGCGCCAACACATCCCCCAAGTGGTCCAAAGATTGGTCACAGGCCTTGGACTTTTGGGCAAATGTTTCGAAGTTCACCTCATGGGCATAGCGCGGTCCCACCTCGGCCAACAACTGCTCATAGGTGACCAAGCGACCATCGGAATGGTTGAGAGCGGTGTTGGCAAAGTCCACCTCGGAGCGGCGTTGCCATTGGTCCACCGTGAGCGCCAACAATGGGGTGTGCGACACCCCCATGCCCAAAACAATCGATGCCATGGCGGCTCAGAACTTGAAGCGGCTGTACAAACGGGTGCAGTTGCACTCGAAAACATTGCGTTTGTCTTGTTCGGTCAAGAAATCAATGCCTTCGATCACGGGCTTCAAGTCATCAAAGTCCAGCCCGGTGGTCGGGTCGACCGCACTGCCCGTGCCAGGTTTTTCTGTGGCAAACAAAACCCGATCGGGGCCGACCACCTTGAACAGCAACTCCAGCGCGTGTTTGTCGTAGGTGGTGGTGTCAAAGTGCAGTCGCTTGAGCTGGTCGTCAAAGTACTCACCGCCATTGCGCACCGTCCAGGCCCGAAAACGACCCATGTGGTAGGGAATCGCACCGCCACCGTGCGGCACGATCAACTTGAGTTTGGGGAATTTTTTGAACACCTGCGAGTTCATCAAGGAATGGATGGCAATGCTTTCCTCGTTGATGAACTTCAAGGTGTAGCTCTCGCGCGGCTGGCAACTGCCGGCAGAGTGAATCAAAGCCGGAATGTCCAACTCGCACAACTTGTCGTACAGCGGATACCAAAACTCCTCACCCAGGCCGGGTGGGGGCATGGTGTCGCCCTCGGTGGGATCGGGGTTGAGCAAGCAACCGATGAAACCCTGTTCTTTGACGCGGAACTCCAACTCATCAAAGCAGTTCACCGGACTGGTGTCGCGGTATTGCGGCAAGCCCGCGACCGCGCGAAAACGCGTGGGAAACATGGTCACCGTGCGAAACACCAAATCGTTCATGTGCTGGGTCCACAGCGCGGTGACCCGGGCCGGCTTGACCGAGTGCATTTGCATGTACGGGCGCGGCGACAAAAACTGGATGTCGGTGCCCACCCGGTCCATCAAATCAATGATGGATTGACCGGCCACGCGCACTGCGTCGTCGGTCAGCTTGGGGGAGGAAGACGGATTGGCGCGGCTGGCCACCAGCTCGGCCATGAATTTGTAGCTCTCGGGCGGCACCACGACGTGGGCATGTGAGTCGATGATCAAAGGGGTTCTCCTGTGAGGGTGGCTGATAAAAAAAGTGATGGGAAGTCGAAACAGGGCGCGCTCAAGCGCGGGTTTGCAGTTGGTGATAGCGGTGTTTTTCACGCGCTTGGCGCAGGCTCATGCCCTCGCGCACGGACTGGCGGATCGCATCTTCGGCCGCTTGAATGGCCTCTGCTGCGTCCAAAACCTCGTTTTCGCGGTCTTGGGGGATCACCACCACGCCGTCGGCGTCGCCGCGCATCAAGTCACCCGGGCAAACGCGCACGTCACCAATGTTGACGGGAATGCCGGTGGCCTCCACCTGCACCCGGTCTTTGCCGGTGCGCATCCAATGGTCGCGGCTGTATATGGGATAGCCCAGTTCCAAGCACAGCGACACATCGCGGTTGATGCCGTCGATCACCGTGCCCGCGATGCCTTTGCGGTGGGCAATTTCGGTCAGGATGTCACCCCACACCGTGGCGTTGTCGCGCCCACCGTTGTCGAGCACGATGACACTGCCGGGGTCCACATCGTCGATGTAGTCGCCCACGGTGCCGGGCACTGAGCCAGCGGGTCCATACAACAAAGTCCAAGCGCGACCGGTCATGCGAAAGTCGCTGGAGCGGGGCTTGATTTTGTAGCACTGACCGTTCAGGCCATGGCGATCCAATGCGTCGCTGAGGGTGGCCGTATCGAGCCGGGAAGCGCGTTGCACGTTGGCGTCTGTCATGGCTGGTTTCTCCAAAATGGTCTGCTGTTCATTTCAGCATGTGCTCGTAATCTGCGCCCATGACTTGGCTCACGGGTTGGCCGGCCCGCAAGGCTTGGGCCATGGCGGCTTCGCGGCCGACGATCATTTCAGCGGCTTTTAAAACGCGCTCGATGTCTGCGGCAGCAATGAACACCACCCCGCTGGCATCGGCAATCACGTAGTCGCCGGGGCAAACGGTGACTTCACCGATGCGCACCGGTTGGTTGGTAAAAGCCTCAGCCACCCGAGAACGCGCGGTGCGTGCGGTCAAACCCCGGGCATAGACCGGAAAGTCATAGGCGCGGGCCTCATCGATATCGCGCACTGGCCCATCCACCACCACGCCTGCCACCTGCCGCAGTTGGGCTGCCAAGGACAAAATGCCGCCCCATGAGCCCGCGTCCAAACCCGTGCGTTGCTCGATCACGATCACATTGCCGGGCTGCGCGGCTTCAATGGCCGTGGTGCCCAGGTGTCGCGGGGCACCTTCATGTGGCGGCACTTGCGCAGCGGGCACCAATTTGTAGGTCACCACCTGTCCGGCGATGCGTTTTTGTGTGGACTGCTGGGTCAAACCACTGACGCTGGGCGGCAGCCCCAATTTGTCCATGGCATCTGAGACGGCACACACGTCCAGGCGCTGCAAGCGCTTGACCGGGTCATCCATGCTGACCGTCCTTGACCACGGCAACGATCTCGATTTGAACCAACATGCCCCCCGGTAAATCGGCCACCATGGTGTGGCGCGCCGGTCGGTCGTGGGGATCAGGGAAGCATTTCAGCCACTCTGCATTCAGCGCTTCGCGGTGGCTGTTGTCTTTCACATAGGCTTTGACATGCACCACATCGCCCAGGTCAGCGCCCCCTTGGGCCAATAAACTTTGTAAATTCATGAACATGAATTTCGCTTGGGCTGGGCCATCGGCGGGCAAGGTGTCATTGGCGGGGTCTTTGCCCATGATTCCACTGGAATAAATCATGTTTCCCACGCGGGCCCCCATGGGGATGGGTGCATTGCCATGACTGACGCCTGGGACTTCAATCGACCTGCGGCCCCGATTGGGTATAGAAGAGCTCATTGAATATCCTTATGAATCATTGGTTTGCGATAAATCCGTCAGCTGCTGTGCGGCCTCTTTGGCGACCCCATCTGGCACACATCTTTGCGCCCATGCTATTGAATTCAATTTTGCATGCCATCAGGGGAATCCCTCATGACCGTTGCCGCCGCGCTCACGTCAAATGCCAACCACACCATGGCCGCCGAACATTCACAAGAAACCCAACACCGCAGCCGCAAGGCCCAAGGCGCGATGGGCCGTGCGCTGAGACAGATCAAAGACATGATTGTCAGTGGCGAGCTCAACCCAGGCGAGCAAATCCGGCAAGAAGAAATGGCGCTCAAACTCGCCGTCAGCCGTGTTCCCCTGCGCGAAGCCTTGAATGTGTTGGCCGATCAAGGCCTGCTCTACCACCGGCCTCACCAAGGCTACTTTGTGACCAAACGCGATCCGGGTCAATTTGCACAAATCCGGCGCATGCTGCATTTGCTGGAAAACGAATTGATGGCCACCATCGCCTGGCCAGGGACCGAAGAATTGAATCGATTGCGCCACCTGAATGCGCAGATGCAGCATTGTGTGGACGCGGCCGATGTCCAACAACTCATTGAATTGAATCAACAATTTCATTTCGCCATTTTTAGCTTGTCGCCCAACCGGCTGATCATGGACGAGGTGGCCCGCTTGTGGGCCCTGATCGAACCCGGCATGTGGGACAAGTTTGACACCCATGCGCAGCGGCTGCAAACCTTGATGGAGCACGATCAACTGATACTGGCCCTGACCGAGCAAGACCGGGCCGCCTGTGTGGCCCAAATGGAGCAACACCGCTACAGCCCAGAAGCGGGCATGCCGCTTGAGTTGCCCGGCGTGGTGATTGAGCCCACCCCACTGGCCTGAACCAGGCTCAGGCCAGGCGCTGGCGAAACCATGCATTCACACAAGGGGCAATGCTGGCGACATGCCCAAAAAGCCTTGGGGTGATAGACTCGCTCCCCCTACAAAGGAGAGCCCCATGCCCGGATTGCTGCCCCACGTCGACCCCGATGGACTGTTGGAATATTCGGTGGTTTACACCGACCGTTCGCTCAACCACATGTCCAAAGACTTTCAAAGTGTCATGCGCGATATCTCGCGCTTGATCAAAGAGGTCTACCACGCCCACAGTGCGGTGCTGGTCCCTGGCAGTGGCACCTTTGGCATGGAGGCCGTGGCGCGGCAATTTGCCACCGACAAACCTGTGCTGGTGCTGCGCAACGGCTGGTTCAGTTACCGTTGGACGCAAATTTTTGACATGGGCCGCATCCCCTCGTCATGCACCGTGCTCAAGGCGCGGCGCATGAAAGCAGGCGCACAAGAACCCTTCTCACCCGCCCCCATCGAAGAAGTGGTGCGCACCATTGCGAGCGAAAAACCCGCTGTGGTGTTTGCCCCGCATGTGGAGACCTCTTGCGGCATGATGTTGCCCAACGACTATTTGCGCCAAGTCGCCGAGGCGGTGCATGCCGTTGGGGGGCTTTTTGTATTGGACTGCATTGCCTCCGGCGCGATGTGGGTGGACATGCAAGCCTGCGGCATCGACGTGTTGGTGACCGCCCCCCAAAAGGGTTGGAGCAGTTCGCCATGTTGCGCCATGGTGGCCCTGAGCGAGCGTGCCCGCCAGGCCATTGACGGCACCACCAGCACCAGCTTTGCCTGTGACTTGAAAAAATGGCTGCAAATCATGGAGGCCTACGAAGCTGGCAGCCATGCATACCACGCCACCATGCCCACCGATGCGCTCAAGCGCTTGTGCGCGGTGATGTTGGAGTCCCAAGCACTGGGTTTTGATCGTTTGCGCTTGGCCCAGGCCGAACTTGGCCGCAAAGCCAGAGAAATGCTCAGCCGCCATGGCATTGCCAGTGTGGCCGCCCCCGGCTTTGAAGCACCGGGTGTGGTGGTCAGCTATACCCAAGACCCGGAGGTGCAATCGAGCAAAAAGTTTCTGGCCCAAGGCCTGCAAACCGCTGCGGGCGTGCCCTTGCAGTGCGATGAGGGCAGCGACTTCATGACTTTCCGCATTGGCTTGTTTGGCCTGGAAAAGCTGCTCAATGTGGACCGAACCGTTGATTTGCTCGAAGGCGCCCTGGAACAAGTCATGCCGCAGGCCCTGGCCCATACGGCGTAACAGCCGCCACCTGGCCCATCTTGACCTCAACCCTGCGTATCAAGGCGGTTGAGGCGGGGTACGGTTGATTGACGGATTCTCAGGCTCCAGCCCGGATGCAAAAGGCCCCTCACGGGGCCTTTTGCATGGTTGCGGTATCAGCCGCTGATCAGCGCACCACCGACAACTGGTCGCGTTTGCCGCCTTTGTATGTGAACAGCGTCAAGGCGCCGTTTTTCACATCGCCTTTGTCGTCAAAAGAAATGGTGCCGGTCACGCCCTTGTAGCCCGTGGTTTTGGCCAAAACAGGCAGGTATTTGGCCGGATCACTGGACTTGGCCTTGACCATGGCGTCGACCATCAAATTGACCGCATCGTAGACATAGGGTGCATACAGCTTGACATCGTCGTTGAAACGCTTTTTGTAGCGCACCCCGAAATCGTCCATGCCTTTTTTCTGCGCCCCTTCAACGCCACCGGCCTCGGCACAGACCACTTGGCCGTCGGCCATGGCGTCACCGGCCAATTTGGACAATTCACCGGTGCAAATGCCATCCCCGCCCATGAACTTGACGTTCACGCCCAAAGACTTCATTTGCTTGAGCATGGGTCCGGCCACGGCATCCATACCGCCAAAGAACACCACATCGGGTTTTTTGCCCTTGAGGGTGGTCAAAATCGGCATGAAATCAGTGGCTTTGTCATTGGTGAATTCACGGCCCACGATGGTGCCGCCAGCGGCCTTGACGGCCTTTTCAAACTCATCGGCCACGCCCTGGCCGTAAGCGGTGCGGTCGTCGATGACGGCAATGTTTTTGCCCTTCATGGTATTGACCGCATAGCGCCCCAAGGTGCCCCCCAAATGCACATCATCGGCCACCACACGGAAGGTGGTTTTGTAGCCCTGGCGGGTGAATTTGGGATTGGTGGCCGAGGGTGAAATTTGGGGAATGCCGGCATCGCTGTAAATCTTGGACGCTGGGATGGAGGTGCCCGAATTGAGGTGACCAATCACGCCATTGACCTTGCTGTCGACCAATTTTTGCGCCGCGGCTGCGCCTTGTTTGGGGTCGGCCGCATCGTCTTCGGCGACCAACTCAAATTTCACCTTGGCGCCACCAATGCTGATGCCTTTGGCATTCAAGTCTTCAATGGCCAAACGCGCGCCGTTTTCGTTGTCTTTGCCCAGGTGGGCAATGGCGCCACTGATGGGGCCCACATGGCCAATTTTCACCACGGTTTGGGCTTGGGCCGAAAAGGCCAACCCTGCGGCGGCGGCAATGAGGGAGTATTTGATCAACATGGAGGTTCCTTTCAAAGGGTTAGAGCGAACGGGGTGTGCACAAAATATAACCTATGGTTTGCTTTTGGGTGCCAGGCTTGGCCAATGACCTGGGCCGAGGCATGCCCTAAAGCCAGTGGTTCAGGGTTTATTCAAAGTCGATTTGACAGATTCGAAAGGCCCATGCGAGCCATCGGGTTGCTGGTTTTGCTGCAAATGCGCGCGCACTGTGGCGCGGATCAAATCTGGCAATTGGGCCAACAACTGGTCGGTGACCATCATGCACAAGCGGGTTTCATCCAGTACCGACGGGAAAGGCTGCGCCGGTGAATGTGCCACAGGCGCCTGGGTGGGGGACGGACCCAGGTCAATTTCTTGGGTCAAGGTGGGGACCCAAGCGGGTGGGTGATCATTGTTGTTCATGGCGCCGCAGACGTTGGGGCTGCATCGTGCCGGGTCAGCCGATGCTGGGCTTGGTCGTAAGCACGCCAGCGCTGCCGGGCTTGGGCCCGCTCTGTTTCAGCCAAACCCACCACTTCAATCACCCTTTCATATTGGGTGTAGCCAGCAGGAATTTGCTCGAACAAGTTGAGCAGCATCGGCGGGGCCTGACCGGGTTCTGGTGGCGTCAAGGTTTCGCACAAAACAATAGGGCTGCACATCAGCACTTCGGCCGCTGCATCGACCCAAGCGTGGGGCACGAACTCGGTGGGTGACAAGGCCCACAGTTGCTGGTCGATATCGACCAAACGCTGCCGGGGCCCGGTCACTGTGACCCTCGCCCCGCGCCCATGGGCTTTGCGCAACAAACGGCAGCAATAATCCGTTGGCTCGCTGACATTGAAGTGAAATGCCACCTCCATCAGCGTTTACCCGTCTCGGTTTGGGAAAGCAAATAATGCAGCAACAGACCGACGGGCCGCCCCGTGGCTCCTTTGGCCGCGCCACTTTTCCAGGCCGTCCCGGCAATGTCCAAATGGGCCCATGGGAAATCGGTGGCAAAGCGCTGTAAAAATTTGGCCGCCGTGACCGATCCCGCGGCCCGGTCGGCCACATTGGCCACATCGGCAAAGTTGGATTTCAAGCCCTCGGCATAGGCCTCGTCCAAAGGCATGCGCCAACACAGGTCTTGCGCAGCCTCGCCAGCCGTTTCCAGGGCCTTGGCCAAGCCATCATCGCTGGCGTACATCCCGCTGCGCACATGGCCCAAGGCAATCACACAGGCGCCGGTCAGGGTGGCAATGTCGATCACCGCGCTGGGCTTGAAGCGCTTGGCGTAGGTCAAGGCATCGCACAAAATCAAACGGCCCTCGGCATCGGTGTTGAGAATTTCAATGGTTTGCCCGCTCATGCTGGTGACCACGTCACCGGGCTTCAAGGCCCGGCCATCGGGCATGTTCTCGCAAGCCGGGATCAGGCCCACCACATTGATGGCTGGCTGCAACTTGGCCAATGCCAAAAATGTGCCCATCACGCTGGCCGCACCACACATGTCAAATTTCATTTCATCCATGCCGGCACCGGGCTTGAGCGAAATGCCGCCGGTGTCAAAGGTGATGCCCTTGCCCACCAGCACCACCGGTGCCTTGGATTTGGACGCACCGGTGTAGTTCAGCACAATGAAACGCAAGGGCTCAGCGGAGGCCTGGGACACGGCGGCGAATGAGCCCATGCCCAGCTTGTCCACCTCTTTGGGGCCCAACACCTGGCAGCGCATGCGCCGATGCTTGCCCAAGCTTTGTGCGGCCTTGGCCAGCATGCTGGGCGTGGCATGGTTGGCGGGGCGGTTGGCCCACTCTTTGGCCCACTCCACACCTTCGACCAGGGCCTGCTGGCGGACAAATTCGGTCTTGTGCTTGACCGCATCGGGCATGGCCATGGTGACCCGCTTGAGGGTGCGCGCCTTGGCGCTGGGTTTGGTGGTGGTGAAGACATAACTGGCATCGGCCAGGGCCTGCATGGCGGGGCCCACCAGGTCTGTGGCTGACTCTGGGAGCCATACGGTGATGGCCTCGGGTTTGGCCCCTTTCAGCGCACCCCAGGCGGCGGTCAGGGCTTGTCGCACTTGCGCTGCCCCAGCGCTGCCAACGCCCACAAAACAAACGCGCTTGGCCGCCCACCCTGGCGCATCGAACAGGGCCAAATGAAAACCAACCTGGGTGGAGAAATCGCCACTTTTGAGTTGCCGGGTTAAACAATCGGCCAAAGGACCGCGAGCGGGCTTGAGCCCCTCAGGAACCAAGATCACCAAGGTATCGGTTTTGTGGCTGTGGACGGCATTGGATGAAAGCGTGAGCGAGCTGAAGTTCATAATCGGGTTTTCCTCTGTTCGATATGTTATTCG
>CAMDLJ010000009.1 GCA_945901665.1 Bordetella parapertussis
CACGCCGAGATGCTGCAAGCCCAAGCCATCATCAGCGCCCAAGACCTGGCCGACATCCAACGTGGCCTGAAGCAAATCACCCAAGACATTGAAAGCGGACAGTTCGAGTGGAAGCTGGAGTTGGAAGACGTGCACCTCAACATCGAAGCACGGCTCACGCAACTGGTGGGCGACGCGGGCAAACGCCTGCACACCGGTCGCAGCCGCAACGACCAGGTGGCCACCGATGTGCGCCTGTGGTTGCGCGACGAAATTGATGTCATCCGTGAACTGCTAAACAAGCTGCAACGCGCTTTGGTCGAGGTGGCCGCCCAGCACACCGAGACGGTGATGCCTGGTTTCACCCATTTGCAAGTGGCGCAACCCATCAGCTTGGCCCACCATTTGCTGGCTTATGTGGAAATGCTCTCGCGCGACGAAGAGCGCATGGGCGAAATCCGCGCCCGCACCAACCGCTTGCCTTTGGGCAGTGCCGCCTTGGCAGGCACCACTTACCCTTTGGACCGCGCCCGTGTCGCCAAAACCTTGGGCATGGTCAACGCCCAAGGTGAGGCGCAGTTGTGCCAAAACAGCTTGGATGCGGTGAGCGACCGCGACTTCGCCATCGAGTTCACCGCTGCTGCCGCGCTGTGCATGGTGCATATCAGCCGCTTGTCGGAAGAGCTCATCATTTGGATGAGCCAAAACTTTGCGTTCATTCAATTGGCCGACCGCTTCACCACGGGCTCTTCCATCATGCCGCAAAAGAAAAACCCCGATGTGCCCGAGTTGGCGCGGGGCAAAACTGGCCGTGTGGTGGGCCACCTGATGGGCTTGATCACCTTGATGAAAGGTCAGCCTCTCGCCTACAACAAGGACAACCAAGAAGACAAAGAACCGCTGTTTGACACTGTGGACACCTTGAAAGACACGCTGCGCATCTTTGCCGAGATGATTGGCGGACAAACCAATCCCACCACCGGCGCCAAAGAAGGCGGCCTCAGCGTCAATGCCGCCCACATGGAAGCCGCAGCCAAAAAAGGCCACGCCACCGCCACCGACTTGGCCGACTACTTGGTGAAAAAAGGCCTGCCGTTTCGCGATGCCCACGAAACCGTGGCGCGCGCGGTGAAAGCCGCCAGCAGCCAAGGCTGCGACTTGTCCCAGCTTTCCCTTCAAGTGCTGCAAGGCTTTCACCCATCGATTGAAAAAGACGTCTACGAAGTCTTAAGCCTGCACGGCTCATTGAACGCGCGCAACACCGTGGGCGGCACCGCACCCGCGCAGGTCAAGGCGCAAATTGCGCGGCATCAACAGCGCTTGGCTTGAGGGCAGTGCGCCCCTTCATTCACTTCACTGCCATCAACAAGCAACCCGAATCAACCGGTTGCCGATGATTGAATGCCGCATCAGGGCCAACCCGATGTGTGAATGGCAACCCTTGGTTTTATAATCTTTTCTCGGCACGCTTGGCCAATAGATGTACCCTCAAGCATTAATTTTCCTTTCACTGCCAATCACCAACTCTTTTGCACAACGCCATGTCCAAAACCACCTTGTTAGACCACGTTTATCACCATGAAAAAGCCCTGGCCCAGCAGGTTTTTTTAACCCAACCCACAGGCGGTGGACAGGTGGTCACTTACACATGGGCCCAAACCATGGACCAAGCGCGGCGCATGGCCACGCATTTGCACAGCCTGGGCCTTCCACCCGGTGCCAAAGTGGGCATCTTGTCCAAAAACTGCGCCCACTTTTTCATGGCCGAGTTGGCCATTTGGATGGCCGGTTACACCACGGTGGCCATCTTCCCCACTGAAAACGCGGACACCATTCGCTATGTGCTGGAGCACAGCGAATCCAGCTTGCTGTTTGTGGGTAAGTTGGACACCTGGCCCGAACAAGCCCCTGGCGTACCCGAAGGCGTGCCTTGCATCGCCATGCCACTGGCGCCAGCCACCCCATTCCGACGCTGGGACGACATCGTGGCCCAAACCCCTCCGATGCCCGGCGAACCCAGCCGATCGGCCAACGATTTGGCCATGCTGATGTACACCTCAGGCTCCACGGGTCAACCCAAAGGGGTGATGCACAACTTTGGCCGCATTTGTGATGTCGCCAAAGGCATCTTTGATTTCCTCGAAAAAGACCAGGGCGCCGGCAAAGCACACCGCATGCTGTCTTACTTGCCCCTGGCCCATGTGTTTGAGCGCGCTTTTGTCGAAAGCGTTGCCTTGTACAGCGGTCAGATACAGGTGTTTTTTGCCGAAGCGCTAGACACCTTTGTGATGGACTTGCAGCGGGCCCGACCCACCATCTTCATTTCGGTGCCGCGCTTGTGGCTCAAATTCCAGCAAGGCGTTTACGCCAAGATGCCACCCAAAAAACTGGGTTTTTTGCTCAGCCTGCCCATTTTGGGCAATATCGTGCGGCGCAAGGTGCTGACGGGTTTGGGTCTGGACCAAGCGTCATTGGCCGGCAGCGGATCGGCACCGTTGCCCGCCGAGCTGGTGCGCTGGTACCGCCTCCTGGGCTTGCGCTTGGTCGAGGGCTATGCCATGACCGAGGACTTTGCGTACTCGCACACCGGTACCGAGCAGTTCAATGAGCCCGGCTATGTGGGCATCCCCTACCCTGGCGTTGAAGTCAGGCTCAGCCCTGAGGGTGAGATTCTCATCAAATCGCCCGGCCAGATGGTGGGCTATTACAAGCGCCCCGATCTGGACGCTGAGTCCTTCACGGCCGATGGCTACTTTCGCACCGGCGACTTGGGCGAGCGCCGCTCCGATGGGCAACTCAAAATCACCGGCCGGCTCAAGGAGTTGTTCAAAACCTCCAAAGGCAAATACGTGGCCCCCGCACCCATTGAAAACCGACTCAATGCCCACCCGATGATCGAGTTGTCCATGGTGTCTGGCAACGCCCAAGCACAGCCCTATGCCTTGGTGGTGTTGGCAGAACAGTTGCGCCTCGAGTTGCAACAAACCGGCACGCGCGAGCACGTCAGTACCGAGTTGAGAATGCTGCTCCAACAAATCAATCAACAAGTGGCCAACTATGAGCAACTTCAATGCATTGTGATTGCCAATGCCCCCTGGGGTATCGAGAACGGCTGCCTCACCCCGACCATGAAAATCAAACGCAACCGCATTGAGGACATGGTCAAAACCCAGGTCGATGTTTGGTATGCAAAAAACCAAGATGTGATCTGGGCATGAGCCCCCAACAGGAGTACCCATGCCAGTGATCACCAACATCGAAGACTTGCGTGTCTTGGCTGAAAAACGCGTGCCACGCATGTTTTATGACTATGCCGACTCAGGCAGTTGGACCGAGGGCACATACCGCGCCAATGAAAACGACTTCCACGCCATCCAACTGCGCCAGCGCGTTGCGGTCAACATGGAAAACCGCAGCACCGCCACCACCATGGTCGGTGTGCCCAGCCACATGCCGGTGAGCATCGCCCCCGTGGGACTGACCGGCATGCAACATGCCGATGGTGAAATCCACGCAGCGCTTGCGGCCAACAAATTTGGCATCCCTTTCACTTTGTCGACCATGAGCATTTGCTCCATCGAAGACATCGCCCAACACACCCAAGCGCCGTTTTGGTTCCAGCTCTACATGATGCGCGACCGCGATGCCATGGCCCGCATGATTGAGCGCTGCAAAGTGGCCCAGTGCAGTGCCTTGGTGCTCACCCTGGATTTGCAAGTCATTGGCCAGCGCCACAAAGACATCAAAAATGGCTTGAGCGCCCCGCCCAGGCCGACCCTGCGCAACATCCTCAACCTGCTCACCAAGCCCCGTTGGTGCATGGGCATGGCAGGCACCTCGCGGCGCAGCTTTGGCAACCTGATTGGCCACGTCAAAAACGTGAGCGACATGAGCTCACTGGCGGCTTGGACCAACGAGCAATTCGATCCACGCCTGAGCTGGCCCGACATCGAATGGGTGAAAAAACAATGGGGCGGCAAGCTCATCCTCAAAGGCATCATGGACGCCGAAGACGCGCGCTTGGCGGTCCAAAGTGGGGCCGATGCCATCGTGGTGAGCAACCACGGCGGGCGCCAACTCGACGGTGCGCCCAGCAGCATCCGGGCCTTGCCCGGCATCGTGGCCGCGGTGGGTTCTGACATCGAAGTGTGGATGGATGGCGGCATCCGCAGCGGCCAAGACGTGCTCAAAGCCTGGGCCTTGGGCGCACGCGGCACCATGATTGGCCGCGCCATGGTCTACGGCCTGGGCGCCATGGGCGAAGCAGGGGTGACCAAGGCCTTGCAAATCATCCATAAAGAGTTGGATGTGACCATGGCGTTTTGCGGTCACACAAACATCCAAAACGTCAACCGCGACATTTTGCTGCCAGGCACCTATCCCACTTGAGCAGTCGCCCAAGGGCACAGGAAATACCGGCGAAACCACGCCATCGAAAGGTGCGTGGTGATGATCTTCAGTCTATGGCGCTGTCCATCCCTGCACCCGGAACTGCACGCTGCCCACGCAAGCGCGGGCAGCGGTGATGGCTTGAGGGATCAACTGCTGGGTTTTTTCTCGCTCCACAGCACGCCGCCGGTGGACCAGTCTGAAGGCTTGATGTTAAACAACAGCACGTCCACGCTTTCGGGCGAACCGCCCAAAGTTTTCACCGCCGCCTCGGTCAATGCAGCAACCAAGTTGCGCTTTTGCTCAGGTGTGCGGCCTTCAAACAATTCAACACGGATGGTGGGCATGGTAAATCTCCTGTAAAAAAACAAAGGGGTTGAGCAGGCGTTTGCAATTCACGCCAGAAGGCGGTCCATTCGTCTTGGCCTTCGGGTATGCGGCCATCGCCCACCCATTGGGCATGCGCCAGGGCCACAGAGATATGCGTCCACACGTGTCGTTCCAAGCTCGGCGGGCAGCCAACTGGTAGGCAACCGCCAAGTCGCGGCGCAAAGCGCCTTCTGTCACGGTGTCTGTGGGCATGTTTTCAAGCAATGTAGATGGCGCGAAAGTCATTCACATTGGTGCGGGTCGGCCCATCGCCCACTTGCTGGCCCAGGGCTTCAAAAAATCCGTGCCCGTTGTTGCGGTCCAACTCGGCCATGGGGTTCAAGCCCAGGGCATGGGCACGCGCCATGGTTTGGGGTGTCCAAAAGGCACCGGCGGTTTCTTCTTGCCCATCGATGCCATCGGTGTCAGCGGCCAGGGCATGGATGCGTGCATGCCCTTGTGTGGTCACACCCAGCGACAACAAAAACTCCACATTGCGGCCACCGCGCCCATCGCCGGTGACGGTGACGGTGGTCTCGCCGCCGCTGAGGAGCACGCAAGGTGCGGCAAAGGGTTGACCGCGCTCGGCCACTTGCACCGCGATGGCGGCCATCACTTGGCCCACATCGCGGGCTTCGCCCTCAATGGCGTCACTCAAAATATGCGCGCGCAGGCCGGCATGCTCAATCACCCGCGCTGCCGCTTCCAAGGCCATTTGGGGTGACGCCACGATGTGCACTTGGTTGTGTTGCAAGCGTGGGTCATCGGGCTTGACCGACTCGCCTTGCCCCGACTGCAAACACGCCAAAGCCGCCGCTGGCATGTCAATGCCATAGCGCTTGACAATGGCCAAGGCATCGACACAGGTGCTGGGGTCGCCCACCGTGGGTCCCGAGGCGATGTCAATCGGTTTGTCACCGGGCACGTCAGAGATCAACAAGCTCACCACCCGCGCGGGGGCACAAGCGGCGGCCAAGCGCCCACCTTTGATGGCCGACAAATGGCGCCGCACGGTGTTGATCTCGCCAATGTTGGCACCACAGCGCAGCAGGGCGCGGGCTATGGTTTGTTTGTCAGCCAATGTGATGCCGGGCATGGGCAGCGGCAACAAGGCCGAGCCCCCGCCAGAAATCAAGCACAAGACCACATCATCGGCGCTCAGGCCTTGCACCAACTGCAACATGCGTTGGGCGGCCAGCATCCCGGCTTCATCGGGCACGGGGTGGGCGGCTTGCACGATCTCAATGTGTTCGCAATCCACCGCATGGCCGTATCGGGTGACCACCAAGCCACTCACCGCACAGGGCGCATGCAACTCCACCGCACGCGCCATGGCCGCGCTGGCCTTGCCCGCACCCACCACGATCAAGCGCCCTTTGGGCGCTGCAGGGATGAAGGGCGGCACGCACACCTGCGGTTGGGCCGAGGCCACGGCCGCGTCAAAGGCCTGGCGCAGCAAGTCCACCACCGCATCGCTCATCTGGGGCTCCGAATGAAAAGGAACTGGATGATAGCGGTCGACAAATACGCTTCAGGGCTTTAGTTCGAAGTTGTAGGTCAAGAAAGCTTTTTCGCGCGCCCAGCCTTGCGCTTCATAAACAGACTGGGCCGTGGCGTTGGCCGCGTTGGTGGTCAATGACAAGCGAACCGCTTGCTCTGCTTTGGCATGTGCCACCGCAGCCGCCAGCAACAAAGACCCCACCCCATGGCGCCGATGGCTGCTGACCACATACAAATCATTCAACAAAAAAGTTCTGGCCATGGACACCGATGAAAATCCCGGGTAAAGCTGGGTAAAACCAACTGCATCTGCGCCATCGAAGGCCAGGAAAATGACCGATTCATTTTGACGAATGCGTTGTTGCAGAAAGCTTTTCGCTGAGACCAAGTCGGAAGCTTGTTCATAAAACTGTCGATATAAATCAAACAGTGGCGTGATCAACCCGAGATCATGGATATCTGCACGGCGAATTTGGATGCGGTTCATAGGGGCTCAGAGATGCATGGAATGACAGCGATGGGCTCGGTCACCGTTCAAACTGAATAAGTGATATGCACATCTTAGTATTAAAAACCAAGCATGCATCTCTAACTGATTGGGAAAAAAAGAAGGCGATCACCCCCGGCTCCACAAGTGGAGCGCCCTCAAGACTCGGGCTGGTGTCGGGGGTGATCTAAAAATAATCACCTGTCTTGTAGCTTCATAGATCGGCGGCTCGCCGGAACTCTTGAGCCAGGGAGGCCTCAACCTTAATGAATCACGCTCATCAGGCGTCCAGCCCCGATGTCGGGTCAGCCAGGTCAACGCCCCACTGGGCTATCCTTGACGCGTGAGCCTTTCCCCAGAGTCCCTGCCCCGTCGCATTGCGCATTTGGACATGGACGCGTTTTACGCGTCGGTGGAGTTGCTGCGCTACCCCCAGCTCAAAGGCCTGCCGGTGGTGATTGGTGGTGGGCGTCGGCGCGAGGACCTCTTGATCGAGCGGCTGCGCACTGAGCGGCCCGAGCGCGAATGGACCGCCCACGATCTGGCCGACATACCCGTGGAATTTTTCCCCCGCATCAGCGGCTATGTGGGGCGCGGTGTCATCACCACCGCCACCTACGCGGCGCGCCAATTTGGCGTGGGCTCGGCCATGGGCGTGATGAAAGCGGCCAAGCTGTGCCCCGATGCCATTTTGTTGCCGGTCGATTTTGAGCAGTACCGACACTATTCACGCCAGTTCAAAGGCCTGATCACCGAGATTGCCCCGCTGATGGAAGACCGGGGTGTGGACGAGGTGTATATCGACTTCACCGATGTTCCCGGTGGTCAACGCGAGGGTGGGCGGGTGTTGGCGCGGCTGATCCAAAAAAGCATTTTTCAAGCCACGGGTTTGACCTGCTCAATTGGCGTGGCACCCAACAAACTGTTAGCCAAGATGGCCAGCGAGCTGAACAAACCCAATGGCATCTCTATCTTGCACCCGCCAGATTTGGCCACCCACATCTGGCCCCTGCCCTGTCGCAAGATCAATGGCATCGGCCCCAAAGCCGAAGCCAAATTGCTGGCCCATGGCATCCGCACCATTGGCGAGTTGGCCACCCATGAGCGCGCCTGGCTGCAGGCCGAGTTTGGCAAGGCCTATGGCGCTTGGCTGTATGACGCCGCTCACGGCCAAGATGACCGGCCAGTGCAAACCGAAAGTGAGCCGGTGTCCATGAGCCGCGAAACGACCTTCGAGCGCGACTTGCACGCGGTGCACGACCGCGCCGAGCTGGGCACCATCTTTACCCGGCTGTGCGCGCAAGTGGCGGCCGATTTGCAACGCAAAGGCTATGTGGGCAAAACCATTGGCATCAAGCTGCGCTACGACAACTTCAAAAGCGTGACCCGCGACATCACCTTGGACCACTACACGGCCAATGCCGAAGAAATCCGCCGCCAAGCCGGGCAGTGCCTCAAGCGGGTGGCGCTCAAACAGCGCTTGCGCTTGCTCGGGGTGCGGGTCGGTTCACTGCAGCGCCTTGACTTGGCGCAGGCTTTGGCTTCTGGGGAAGCATCATCCCCAGAAGCCACAGATGCGGATCAGGCAGATTTGTTTGCTGAAACTGTGAACACAGGACAGGCCGTATCAATGCGAGGCTGCAAGTAGCGGCTTTGCCAACCCACTGGATCGAATACAGGCTGGCACAAGCATTTGAGTCTTTATTGCAACTTGATACCGGTTTCTCGAATCAACTTTCCAAATCGTTCATGTTCTTGCCGGTTCAACTCGCCAAACTGGGCTGGCGAGATGGCCCCGGGCTCCCCGCCCAAGCCCTTGAGGCGGGCTTCAACTTCGGGCAGTTTTAAGATGCGCGCCAATTCTTGTTGCAGTTTGGTCACCACCTCTTGGGGCGTTCCAGCGGTGACATACAGCCCATACCAGGTGCTCATGTCTGCACCCCTGATGCCTGTCTCAGCCAGTGTAGGCACATCGGGCAATTGCGGTGAGCGCATGGGGGTGGTCACCGCCAATGGCCTGAACTTTCCCGATTTGATTTGTGCCATGGCAGAAGATGTGGTGTCGAACATCATTTGAATGCTGCCGCCAATGATGTCCAAATGGGCCTGGCTGCTGCCCTTGTAGCTGATGTGCTCACTTTTGGTCCCTGCCGCCACATCAAAGGCCTCGCCTGCAATGTGTTGGGTGCTGCCCACCCCCGACGAGCCGTATTTGAAGTCGCCAGGCTTGGCTTTCATGGCCTTGACCAAATCGGCCACGTTGTTGACCGGCACTTGTGCACCCACCACCAGCACATTGGGTACCGTCACGATCAGCCCAATGGGGATCAAGTCCTTCATGGGGTCAAAACCCAGCTTCATCAGGTGAGGTGCAATGGCTTGGCCGGTATTGGTTGCCACCAACAAAGTGTGGCCATCTGGGACAGCCTTGGCCGTTATATCGGCCGCAATGGTGTTGGATGCACCAGGTTTGTTTTCAACCACCCAAGTGCCCTTGATGCCGTCGGCAAACTTCTCTGCCAGCATGCGGGCAATGATGTCGGTGCCGCCCCCTGGGCCTGCGCCAACCATGAGTTTCACGGCTTTGGTGGGGTATGGCGATTGGGCCTGGGTGGGAAGGACCACCAGCAGCAGGCTCATCAACAGGCTGGTGGTGAAGGTATTGCGATTCATGTGTGTGCTCCTTGGTTCAGGGTTTCAAGACCGATCCATCTCGGGCACGCTCAGTGCTGCCCCAGGCGACAAGCCAGGTCAAATGCATTGAACATGGCCCCTGGATGGGCCACGCCTTTGCCGGCAATGTCATAAGCGGTGCCATGTGCGGGCGTGGTGATGTGAATTGGCAGGCCCCCATGCACGGTCACACCCCGCTCAAAGCCCATCAACTTCATGGCAATTTGTCCTTGATCGTGGTACATGGTGACCACGCCGTCGTAGCCATCGGGTTTGCGAATGGCACGCACAAATGCTGTATCGGCTGGAAACGGCCCATCGGCCACACACCCGCTTTGCGCTGCCAGTCGAACACCGGGTTCAATCACACGGGCCTCTTCGTCGCCATAGTTCCCGTTGTCACCATTGTGGGGATTGAGTCCACACACGGCGATGCGCGGGCTGGCCAGTCCACTGGCTCGCAAAGACCGATAGAGCATCTCAATGGCTTGGGACACTTTTTCAGGCGATATCAAGGCGCTGACCTGGCTCAAAGGCACATGTGATGTCACACGGGCGGTCCACAGGCCGTCGAGCACATTGAGTTCGCCGCACACACCGCTGTGGTTTAAGTTTTCTGCAAACCAACGCAACTCGTCTTCTTGGTGCATACCACCAGCACGCAGCGCGCCTTTGTTCAAAGGGGCAAAGCAAAACGCGTCGACGGCACCCGAACGGGCCAGTTGTACGCCTTGCGCCAAGCCTTGAAGCATGAATTGACCGTTACTGGCTTGGGCTTTGGCCGGTTCAAATGCATCCGCATGCAAGCCTGCCCATTCGTGCCACTCCACAGGGCTGGGCGGTGAAAATGCTTTTTTTTGCGCAATCAACACGATTTTTGCGCGGCCACATCTTTCGGAGTTTGCCAACAATTTGGCCACCAGTTCAGGGCCAATGCCCGCTGGGTCACCGGTGAAAACGGCAATGCGTGGAACGGTCATTCAGACTCCCTCGATGGATAACCTGTAATTACAGATCACAGTTTAAGCCGGCCATTAGAATCCCTCCCATCCGTTAATACCCTTGGTTTATTGATGCCCACCAGCAACCCCATTCGCAGGAAGTCTTTGCACTCAGAAGTGACGGACCGCATCCGCCAATTGATCGTGGAGTCCCACCTGCAACCTGGGCAACGGGTGCCTGAGCTTGAGATCAGCCGTGAATTGGGAGTCTCTCGCACCCCCATCCGAGAGGCGCTCAAAGTGCTGGCCTCAGAAGGCCTGGTTGAGTTGTTGCCCTTGCGGGGTGCAGTGGTCAAAACTTTCAGCAGAAAAGATGCCACCGATATGCTGGAGCTGATGGGCTTGTTGGAGGTTTTTGCCGCTGAAAAGGCATGCCAAGCCGATCAAAAAAAGATCGATACAGTTCTGTCAGCGCATGAAAAAATGAAACAACTTCATGCCAAGGGCAAACGATCGGAATACTTTCAAGTGAATCAGCAAATTCACGATGCCATCGTGGCAATGGCTGAAAATGAATCCCTGACCTTGATGCACAACGCCTTGAGCAAACGCATGCGCAGTTTGCGGTTCAGCGGCAACAGCACGCCAGACAATTGGCGCAATGCCCTGAACGAGCACGGTGAAATAGCCTCTGCACTTCAGCAAAGAGACATTAAAAAAATCAAAAAAGCAGTGGGCCTGCATTTTGAAAACACAGCCAAACGAATGGTTGTTTGAGCAGGTCATTCGACAGATTTGGGCCCAGAGGTGACATCCCCAGGTTTTGGTTTGCCTTAAAACCGCTTGCCCACCGCGATCAGCAACTCGTTGTAGGTGAAGTTGTGCGAGGCCTTGTCGCCTTGTGAGCTGGTCAACACATCGGGCAAGGTCACGTAGCCCATTTTGAACATGCTGCGGAAAAACCAGCTGTCCAAAAAGTCGGCCTCCCAGCCCACGCCACCACCCGCGCTGTAACCGGCCAAGTGAAATTGGTCATTGCGCGACCGGCCCAGCATGTTCAAGGTGACATTGGTCTTGGGGTAGACAATGCCCGCCCCCACCAACGCCACCCAACGCGAGGCAAAGGGTGCCTTCCATTGGGTCACTGGGAATTGCTTTTCGTATTCCACACTCACCACATTGAGTCCGTCGGTGTGCTCAAAGTTGAGGTAATTGGTCGACAGGGTGCGGGTGTTGCCCGTCAAGTTATCAGGTTGGGTATTGCCTGAAAAACCCACCGTTTGATCCGGCGTGACCACGTATTTCATGTGATCGAGGTTGAGCGCCCAGGCGGTATCTGGGGAGACCTGATAAGCAATGCGCAAATTCGTTTGCGGCAATGTCATGTTGCCCGGGTTCAAAAAGGTGCCGAAGATGTTTTCGGTGGTGACATCGGCTTGCATGTCATTGGCCTTCACGCCACTGAGGGTGAAGTCGTGGTCAGCGCCCCAAAAGTGGATGTCGCTGTTGGAATAGGTCGAGCGGTTCCAACCCCAGTACACCGACCATTTGCGTCTGGCCGAAGCCGCAGCCTGCAAAGGGCTGGGGGAAGCATCGCGCTTGAGGGGCGACACAGCCGCAGGGCTGGCCTGGGCCAGTAAAACGGTGTCGGCTGCTTGGGCCTGGGCGGGGCTTTGAGACCCGCCAGCCAGGACAAACAGCGCGCACCAGACGGCTGCCCAAGGCGTTTTGGGCAGCAGGGTGGTGGTGCGCATCAAAGGGTCAGAATCGTGCAACCGGTGGTTTTGCGCGCTTCTAAATCGCGGTGGGCTTGTTGCACCTGCTCCAGGGGATAACGCTGTTCGATGTTGATCTTGACCTTGCCGCTGGTGACGATGTCAAACAGGTCTTTGGACATGGCCATCGCCCCTTCATGGGTGGCGATGTGGGTGAACAAGGTTTGGCGGGTCACAAACAGCGAACCCTTGTTGCCCAAGATGCCCGGGGCAAAGGGTGGCACGGGGCCAGAGGCATTGCCAAAGCTGGCCATCAAACCAAAGGGTGACAAGCAGTCCAGCGACTTCTCCCAGGTGTCTTTGCCCACCGAGTCATAAACCACTTTGACGCCTTTGCCACCGGTGATGTCTTTCACGCGGGCGGCAAAGTCTTCGGTGGCATAGTTGATGACATGGGCGGCACCGTTGGCCTTGGCCAGCGCGCACTTGGCATCGCTGCCCGCTGTGCCAATGAGTTGGTAGCCTAGGGCTTTGGCCCATTGGCAAGCGATCAGGCCCACACCACCGGCGGCGGCATGGAACAGCACAAAGTCACCGGCTTGCAAACCGCCTTGGGGCAGGGTGCGCTTGAGCAAGAACTGGGCGGTCATGCCCTTGAGCATCATGGCCGCGCCGGTGTCGAAGTCGATCGCGTCGGGCAATTTGCACACCACTTTGGCAGGCATCACCCGCACCTCGCAATAGCTGCCAGGGGGCTGGCTGGCATAGGCAGCGCGGTCACCCACTTGGAGGTGGGTCACACCAGGGCCCACGGCCTCGACCACACCAGAGGCTTCCATGCCCAGGTTCAAGGGCATGGGCAAGGGGTACAGGCCGGTGCGTTGGTACACGTCGATGAAGTTCAGGCCCACCGCTTTGTGGCGGATGCGGATTTCGCCGGGGCCGGGGTCGCCCACGGTGACATCAACGATTTTGAGGACTTCGGGACCACCGTTTTGGTCGATGCGGACAGCTCTGGTCATGTTGGGACTCCAATAATTTTGGTTGTGATGGTTGGGCTGCCTGTTTCCGCCAGTGGGACCCGCAGCGCCCCTGCATTATCGGTCCATCAAGTGGCGCCCGGCCCCATGGGTTAGAGTGGCGCTCCCCATGACCACATCTGCCACACCCCGCCTGAGCCTGGGCACCGCCTTCTTGCTGACCATGCCGCCCCTGCTGTGGTCGGCCAATTCGGTGATTGGGCGCATGATCCACGACGAAGTCCCGCCGGTGACACTCAACCTGCTGCGCTGGTTGGTGGCGCTGGTGTTGTTGCTGCCGCTGGCACACCGCATGCTGCACCTGGACAGCCCGCTGTGGACACACTGGCGGCGCTATTTGTTTTTGGGCCTGTTGGGTGTGGCTTGTTACAACACCTTTCAATACCTGGCCCTGCGCACCACCACCCCCATCAACGTGACCTTGGTGGCATCGAGTGCACCGGTGTTCATGCTGGCCATGGGAACCTTGTTTTATGGCCAGCGGGTGCGGCGCGATCAGATCATTGGGGCGGTGATGTCCATCATTGGTGTGATGCTGGTGATGTGCCGGGGTGAATGGCAACTCTTGGCCCAGGTGCAGTTTGTCGAGGGCGATGTGTTTGTGCTGATCGCCACCGCCGCTTGGGCTTGGTACAGCTGGCAAATCAGCCTGCCCGACCGCGACCCACCAGAAATTCGCAACCACTGGGCCAATTTTTTGATGGCCCAGGTGGTGATGGGCTTGGTCTGGTCGAGTTTGTTCAGCGCCGCCGAATGGACGCTGACCGACGCCCACATCCATTGGAGTTGGCCCGTGGTGGCAGCCCTTTTGTACATTGGCATTGGCCCGGCGGTGCTGGCCTATCGTTGCTGGGGCTTGGGTGTTCAAAGAGTAGGCCCCAACATCGCCGGATTTTTCAGCAACCTCACCCCGGTGTTTGCCGCTGTGCTGTCCAGCCTGGTGCTGGGCGAGTGGCCGCAGTGGTACCACTTGGTGGCCTTTGTCTTGATCGTGGGCGGGATAGTGGTGTCGTCCCAGCCGCAACGCCCCCAAACCGACACGGCCTGAGGAGTGACCACCCAGGCTCAGGGGCTGTGAAGCCCCCGGGTCTCGTCAAGGCTGGTTGGCGCCCATCAGGTAGTCGCGTTTGCCCACCGGCGTGCCATTCAAGCGCAGCAGGTTGTAAACGGTGGTGATGTGGAAGTACATATTGGGCAATATCCACATCGTCACGTAGTCTTGGCCACGCAGGGTGTGGCTGCCCGCTTTGCCCACCGGAAAGGTGAACGACTGCTCTTCGCGCCCATCGATGGCGCTGGCCGGCACCGTGGCCAACCAAGCCAGGGTTTTTTGGATGCGCGCTTGCAACTCTTCAATGGTGGACTCGCTGTCGTCATACTTGGGCGCTTCCATGCCGGCCACGCGGGCCACACCGTTTTTAACCACATCGCAAGCGATGAAAATTTGGTTCTTAAAGGGCAGCATGTCCGGCGCCAAGCGCTCGGTGATGTGCACATTGGCATCAAACCCACGGGCCTGGGCATCAGCGTGGGCTTTGTCGAGCAAATGGCTCAAGTGGCCCAGCATGGCCGTGCACACGGGCAAACAGGTTTGGGACAAAGATATGGACATGCTGTTCTTTCTGAAAAATTAAAACGCGCCGGGGTATGCGCCACCGTCGATCAAAATATTTTGGCCGGTGATGTAGCTGGCTTGTTGGCTGCACAAAAAGGCACAGGTTTCGCCAAATTCTTGGGCTGTGCCAAAGCGATGGGCAGGGATGGTTTTGCGCCGCGCCTCGCTCACCTCTTCAACCGACTTGCCGGCTTTGGTGGCGATGGTTTTTTGGTTGCTGCGCAAGCGGTCGGTATCAAACGCGCCGGGCAGCAAGTTGTTGATGGTCACATTGCGCCCGGCCAACTGGCTGCTGCGCGAGGTACCTGCCACGAAGCCTGTGAGGCCACTGCGGGCACCGTTGGACAGGCCCAAGATGTCGATGGGCGACTTGACCGCGCTGGAGGTGATGTTGACCACCCGACCAAAGCCGCGCGCGGCCATGCCGTCCACGGTGGCGCGGATCAGCTCGATGGGGGTCAGCATATTGGCGTCCACCGCCTTGATCCAGGCGTCGCGATCCCAGTCGCGAAAGTCACCCGGTGGCGGGCCACCCGCGTTGGTGACCACGATGTCAAAGTTTTTGCCCGGTCCACCGGCCACGCTCCAAATCGCCTCGCGACCGGCCTCGGTGGTGATGTCTTGCGCCACCACCAAAATCTGTGTGCCGTGGCTGCGCAAAGCCTTGGCGGCCTCTTGCAAGGCATCGGCACCGCGCGCGACCATGACCACATTCGCGCCCTCCTGGGCCAGTGCCTGCGCACAACCAAAACCCAGCCCTTTGCTGGCGCCACCCACCAAGGCCCATTTGCCTTTGATCCCTAAATCCATCATCGATCTCCAAGTTTGCTCACCATGTAAACACCGCCCAGCACCAACAAGGTGCCCATGCCTGTCCAGGCATTGAACGGCTCATCCAACAGCCACACGCCCAGGGCAATCGTGGCCATGGGCCCAATCATGCCAGCTTGCGAAGTCAAAGCCGCGCCAATGCGCTCAATGGCCATCATGATCAACACCAAAGGCACCACGGTGCACAAGGTGGCATTGACCAGGGACAACCAAAAAACCTCTGGGGGCACCCACAAGGCCGACAGGGGGCGCAACCATAAAAACTGCAAGGCGCAACACACACTGGCCACGCTAGACGCCAAACCGACCAAGCGCATGGCCCCGATGCGCTGCACCAATTGGCCGCTCATCACCAGGTAAATGGCATAGGTGACGGCGCTGACAAACACCAGGGTGCTGCCCAAGATCGCGTCTTGTCCACCCAAACTGAGCTCATGGCCAAACACCAACACCACGCCGCTGTAGCTGATGGCCATGGCCAAAGCACGCCAACGGCTGATGCGCCGTCGGTACAGCACCCAACCCAGCAACAAAACGATGGTGGGGTTGAGGTACAAAATCAGCCGCTCCAAGCTGGCGCTGATGTACTGCAATCCCAAAAAATCGAGGTAACTGGAGAAGTAATAACCAACGAAACCCAGCACAAAAATAGACCCGGCGTCGCGGCGAGTGATGGGATTGGCCCGGGCATGGTCCTGGCGCGAGGACCACCACACCAACAAGATGAAAAAGGGCAACGCCAGCACCATGCGGTACATGATGAGGGTGACCGCATCCACCCCATGGCGATAAGCCAATTTGACAATGATGGCCTTGCCGCTGAAGGCAATGGCACCGATCAACGCCAGCAACAAGCCGCTGGCCAAAGAGGGGTTGAGGGAGGGCGCCGGACTGCTCATGAAAGGCGCCTATCCTAAGTGAATCAACACAGGCGCTGAACCGCGGCGCTTCACACGCCCTGCGCCATCAGTCCCAGCACGTCACAGGGCTTGCAAATGGGGCATGACCTCAGAGGCGAACATGGCTTGGTTGCGCCGGGTCAACTCGTTGTTCAAGGTGCCAAATTGCAGCATGGCGACAAAGTTGCCCAGTTGGGTTTGCTCGCGCACCTTTTCAATTTGAGCCAACACCGTTTTGGGCGTGCCCACCAGCGCCGTGCCCAACTCCATCAAACGCTCCAGGGTTTGGCGCGGCGCACCACCCGGGCCAAAACCACCCCGGCCAATGGCTTTTTTGGTGGCGATAATTTTCTTCAAGGACTGCGCCGAGGTGTAACCCGGTGGCAACAGCATCTCTGGTGGCAGCGTTAAAAAGTCATTGAACAAGGCCTCGACCGCGATGCGTGCCTCGTTTTGCGCCTTTTCTTCGGTGTCGGCCACATACACCGGTGCCGCCCAGCCGAGTTGGCCTGGGTCGGCTTCGTAGCCAAATTGGCGACACTGATCACGGTAGGCGGTGAGGTTGCGCACCACGGCCTCGCGGGCCGAAAAGGTGACCAAAAACGGATAGCGCCGGCTTGGGTGAGCGGCCCACTCAATGGTCTCTATAGAGCCTTGCGAAGGCACCCAAATGGGCGGGTGGGGCTGTTGATAGACGCGCGGCCAGAGGTTGACGTAATTGAGGTTGTAATGCTCGCCCTCCCAAGGAAAGGGGCCAGGGGTGGTCCAGGCTTTGACGATCAAATCGTGCGCTTCGTGAAAGCGCTCATGCGAGTAAAAAGGGTTGACCGCGGTGCTGTGGTACTCGGCGCCGATGCCGCGCACAAAGCCCGCAATGATGCGCCCGCGCGACATGTTGTCAAGCATGGCGAACTCTTCGGCAATGTGAATGGGGTTGCCCACCAAAGGCAAGGCACGGCCCAAAATGGCGATGCGGATGCGCTTGGTGCGCTGGACCAAAGCGCTGGCAATCAAGTTGGGCGCGGGCATCAGCCCATAAGCGGTTTGATGGTGCTCGTTGACACACACACCATCAAAGCCCAGAGGCTCCGATTCGGCCAGCATGTCGATGTAGCTCTCGTATTCCTGCGCACCCAACTCGGGGTCGTAAAAGGTATTGGGCAACACCACCCAAGCCGAGCGGTGTTGTTTGGATGCCGCGATGTCCATCGGGCGGTAAGGCATCAGGGTGAAGTTGAGGATTTTCATGCGGCGTTTTTGGCAATGAATTGGTGAATCAGCGCTGCGGTTTCGGCGGGCTTTTCATTGGTGGGGGAGTGGCCGCAATTGGGCACGATGTGCAAATCGCTGGCGGGCAATTGTTGGTGCCAATGCTGTGCATAGGCCAGCGGGAACAAGCCATCGTGGTCACCCCAGATCACCTGGGTGGGCACTTGGATGCGGTGCAACCACTTTTGCAAATCGGGGTTGAACAAGCGCGGGTGCCAGGCCAGCTTGGCAAAGCTGAACTTGTTGCGCACCAAGATATCGGCCTCTTCGTCGCTGGGCTGGGCGGCCAAGCGCGCTGCACGCAGGGTCGGGTCAAACACCAGGTGGCGCGCCGTTTCCTCGTCATTCCAAATGAAAACATCGCCCATGGATGTGCCCGGCACCCGCAAGCCCGCGCTGGACATCAAGGTCAGGCTGCGCACATGGCGGCAGTTGCGCACGGCGATCTCGGCGGCCAGCCAACCCCCAATGGAGTGACCCACCACATCAAAGCCTTGTTCAGGGGCCAGTTGGTCCAAAAAGTCCAGGTAGAACATGGCCAGGTCCGGCATGTGCTTGATCCACGCTGGGTCGTCCGATCGGCCAAAACCCGGGTGATCCGGCGCCCACACCTGGGCACCCTGGGCCAGTTGTTCAAAGAAGGGGTTCCACCCCGTCACGCCACCGGCACCGTGCAAAAACAAGAGCGGGCGCCCTTGCCCGCCTTGGCGCAGGTGAACTTTCACACCAGACACCTGGCAAAAACGGTTTTCGACATTCATCATCAAATTTCCACAGAGGGTTGTATGGGCACACCTTCAGGCATCACGCCCGAGCAAGGTCAGGCTTTATTCGGGTGCCGCCTTGACTTTGGCCTCGCGCACCACCCGGCCCCAGCGCACCAAGTCGGTTCGCATGATGTCAGCGAATGACTCGGGGGTGGCCACGGTGGGTTCGAAATTCATGCCCCGCAATTTGTCGCCTATCTCAGCGCTTTGCACCGCAGCGGCCAGCTCGTTGCTGAGCATCTGCACAATCTCGCGGGGCGTGCCCGCTGGCGCCAAAATGCCAAACCACGGGTAGGCATCAAAGGCCGGAAACCCGGCTTCGGCAATGGTGGGCAACTGCGGCTGGCTGGGCAAACGCTGCAAAGACGCCGCAGCCAGCAAACGCACCTTGCCATTTTTGGCATGCGGCAGCGAGTTGCTGATCATGTTGAAGAAGATGGGCACTTGACCCGATACTGCGTCGGCCAAGGCGGGGGAGCAGCCCCGGTAG
>CAMDLJ010000010.1 GCA_945901665.1 Bordetella parapertussis
GCGGTCACCCGCACCAATTGCAAAGCCTTGGCGGCGATACCAAAGGTGTTGTAGGTCTGCAAGGAGACATGCGACTCGATCTTCATGGGAGAATTGTCTCACCCCCGTTTTTGACAACAAGAAATACAACCATGCCCTCATTTGATACCGTTTGTGAAGCCGATTTGGTCGAGGTGAAAAACGCCGTGGACAACGCGGCCAAAGAAATCGGCACCCGTTTTGACTTCAAAGGCACGTCCGCGTCGATTGAATTCAAAGACAAAGAGATCACCCTGATTGGGGACGCAGACTTCCAACTCGAGCAAATCGACGAAATCTTGCGCAACAAACTGGCCAAGCGAAATGTCGATGTGCGCTTCTTGGACAAAGGCACGGTGCAAAAAATTGGCGGCGACAAGGTCAAGCAAGTGGTCAAGGTGCGCAATGGCATCGAGGCCGAGGCCGCCAAAAAAATTCAGCGCTTGGTCAAAGACAGCAAAATCAAGGTGCAAGCCAGCATCCAAGGGGACGCCATCCGGGTCAATGGCACCAAGCGTGACGACTTGCAAGCGGTGATGGCGTTGATTCGCAAAGATGTGCCGGAATTGCCCCTGAGCTTTAACAACTTTCGCGATTAGCCCGCACACACCGCCCGATGCATCAGGTCGAAGGGGGGCTAGATATGCGCTTTAAGCACTTTTGGCGCCAATGCGCGACTCTTTGCCAGCGATCAAGCGGGCGATGTTGTCTTTGTGCCGATAAAGCAATACGGCACTCATGGCACCAATCGCCAGCACAATGACGGGTGCGCCCGACCACACCACTTTTGCCCCCAACAGGTAAAAGGCCGGTGCAAAAAGGGCAGCGGCGACTGCGGCCAAGGAAGAGTAACGTGAAAAGTACGCCACGATCAGCCAAGTGGCCATCGTGCCCAGTCCCAGCCAAATCTCCAACCCGAACAACACGCCAGCCGCGGTGGCCACCCCTTTGCCCCCTTTGAAGCGAAAAAACACCGGCCAAACATGACCGGCAAAGGCGGCCAATGCACAAGCGGCAACCACCGCATCATGCTCCATGCCAGGCAGGCGCTGGACCACAAACACCGGCAGCCATCCTTTGACGGCATCCAGCAACAGCGTGAGCACCGCCGCCGCCTTGCTGCCTGATCGCAGCACATTGGTGGCCCCGGGATTTTGGCTGCCATAGGTGCGCGGGTCTTGCAAGCCCATCATCCGGCTGACGATGACCGCAAACGACAGCGAACCGATCAAATAAGAGGCCACAACTGCAGCAATCGCTTGAATGGCAAAAAAATCCACATCAACCTTTCAGAAAACCAGCATGGGTGCCGACAGCCCACCCAACTTGGCGAATGGATCGGGGTGGCTTGTCGCCACGATGCGAAGAGTTTAGGCCAACAAACGCGCCCTGGCGTGGGCATATTCAGCCTTGAGTTGGTCAATCAATGCGGCTGCACTTTGCACCTTGTCAATGGACCCGATGCCCTGACCGCAACCCCAAATATCTTTCCAGGCTTTGGACTTGTCGCCGCCAAAGTCCATTTTGCTGGGGTCGCTTTGCGCCAAATTATCCGGGTCCATGCCGGCATTGCGGATGGATGGTGCCAGGTAATTGCCGTGAACGCCCGTGAACAAGTTGCTGTAGACAATATCGTCTGAGTTGCTGTCCACAATGCACTGTTTATAGGCATCACTGGCCCGCGCCTCGTCGGTGGCGATAAATGCGGATCCAATGTAAGCGAAGTCTGCGCCCATGGCCAAGGCCGCCAAAATAGCGCCGCCACTGGCGATAGAGCCACTCAATGCCAATGGGCCATCAAACCACTGGCGGATTTCTTGAATGAGTGCAAATGGGCTTTTGACACTGGCATGCCCCCCTGCCCCAGCGGCCACGGCGACCAGGCCATCCGCACCCTTTTCAATGGCCTTGTGGGCGAATTTGTTGTTGATGATGTCATGCAAAACCACGCCGCCGTAGCTGTGCGCCGCCTGGTTGACTTCTTCACGCGCACCCAAAGAAGTGATGATCACGGGCACTTTGTATTTCACGCACAAAGCCATGTCGTGTTCTAGGCGGTCATTGCTTTTGTGCACGATTTGGTTGATGGCAAACGGAGCGGCCGGTCGATCTGGATGCGCCTGGTTGTGCGCAGCCAGCGCTTCGGTGATTTCGGCCAACCATTCATCCAACTGCGAGGCCGGACGGGCATTCAAAGCTGGCATAGAACCCACCACGCCATTGATGCATTGGGCAATCACCAGTTTGGGGTTGCTGATGATGAAAAGCGGCGAGCCAATAACGGGAAATGGGAGGGAGGCAAGTGAGGGTGGGAGTTTTGACATGTCACGGTCCATTGAGCTAAGGGAAGGCAGGTTGTCACTTGCATTTGCTTGCATATGACACTGCGGGGCGATCATATAAGACTCAACCAGGACTTTGGCTGGGCATTGCATATTTTTTAACACCACGCCCCAGGCATTCAATCAACAAGTTTGGCCTTCAAATGTATGCAATTTTTCCTTGGAAACCAAAGCTTTTGCGAGGCACCTCTCTACCTCAAAATATCAAAAACGGCAATAACGCAAAGAAATAGAATTTAAAGTGAATTTTTAATTTTTGGGCTTTTTGCCCACTCTGTGCTGCGGCAGATCATTGGCGTCAAAAAATGAACATCTCTATCCACTTCAAATTTTTCAATGCACTTGTTTTTTGCTGTGCAGGCCTGGTGACTTTATCTGCAATGGCCAGAGAGGTGATCAGTGTCGATCTACAGCGCACCCACGAAGGACAGCCGGTGGTGATTTCGGCCTTGCTCCAATTGGCCCCTCAACCCAATGGCAAAGCGCTTTTGATTTTTCCTGGCTGGCCAGGGATCCCGCGCATAGAAACCAAGGAAGGTGTGCCTTCCTTTTATTACCTCCAAGAGCATTTTGAAAAAATGCGCCCTGCCCTGCACGCCGCTGGGATATCCACTGTCACCATGGATTGCCCAACCGATCAGTGGGGTGCACGCGGTCCCAACCCTGGCGCATGCGATGACCGCTATCGCTCGAGTGAACAACATGCAAAGGACGTGGCGGCAATGATTCGCCAATTGAGAAGCAGCAAAAATTTAGAGCAGGTTGTCATCATGGGGCACAGCTATGGCGCCATCAGCAGCCATTGGCTGTCGGTCCATTTGGGCAAGGAAGACATCCAGGCTGTCATTCACTCTGCCACCCAATCTGTGGCTGGTGGCGGCGCCTACACCCAGTACGGATCCTCGATGAATCGCTTTCAACACACCGAATCCAAAGTGCCCTATTTTTACCTTCACCATAAAAATGATTTGTGCCGATCGACACCCTATAGTTACGCAGAAAAACACGCCCCCCAAGGGCAACTCATGACGGTCATCGGCGGCAACAGGTGGGCAGAAGCCTGTGGCAAAGCCAGTTATCACAGCTACTCAGAGAGAACCGATCAATTGGCACAAGCGCTTGTTCTGTTCATGAACAAAGGTGAAGTGACCCTCACCATCAAGGGCCAAGAAGACTGATTTTTGGTGCAAACATGGCGCGTTTCTGGCGTACATGGAGCGCCAAAAGACTCTTTAATTTTTTGGCAAATCATCGCAAACCCTAGCTTGTCAATACCCAAGTCGATCTAGCATCGAATGGCACCAATCGGCAAGGTGTCTTGCCGGCAATGGCGTGGCGGGCAGTCCCAGCAAAAACAATTTTTACAAGGGCAAACATGAATGTATTTCATCGACGATTGCGGACAAACACCAAGCTTGCAGTGCTGTTTTGCATGTTGGGAATGCATGGGCTTGTACAAGCGCAAACCTATCCATCCAGACCCATCAAAATGATCGTGCCTTTTCCAGCGGGTGGCAGCACCGATATTGCGGCCCGTTTGGTCCCCCAAAAAATGGCTGCGTCCATGGGACAACCGGTGAAGGTGCACAACCGGACTGGTGCCGGTGTGTCCATTGACGCTGACCAGCATTACCTCAAACATTTCATGGACTACATATGCTGAAACTGGACGGAAAAGTGGCTTTGGTGACCGGCTGCGGCACACGGGGCGAAGGCTGGGGCAATGGCAAAGCCATTGCCGTTTTGTTGGCCCGCCAAGGTGCCACTGTGTTTGGTGTTGACCGAGACATCGAAGCCGCCAAAGTGACCGAAAAAATCATCGCAGATGAAGGCGGCAAAGCCCATGTGACCACCGCAAACGTGACCATCGCTCAAGATGTACAAGACATGGTGAAGGCCTGCATGGACTTGTATGGCCGCATCGACATTTTGATCAACAACGTCGGCCAGTCTGAACCGGGTGGTCCCGTGGAGATGAGTGAAGAAACATGGGACGGTCAAATGGATTTGAACGTCAAAACAGCTTTTTTGACGATGAAATCGGTTTTGCCCATCATGGAAAGCCAAGGCAGCGGCTCCATCATCAGCATCTCTTCAGTGGCGGGGCTCAGGTATGTGGGCAAACCACAGGTGGCCTATGCCGCGGGCAAAGCAGCCCTGATGCAATTGACCAAAACAACCGCGGTCCTGTATGCCCACAAAGGCATTCGGTTGAACTGCGTGGTTCCTGGTTTGGTGTTCACGCCCTTGGTCAAACGTTTGGCGGATAAGTATGCTGGCGGACAGTTTGAAGCATTTGTAGAGCATCGGCACAAGCAAGTCCCCGCCGGACACATGGGCGACGCCTGGGATGTGGCCAATGCAGTGCTTTTTTTGGCCAGTGATGAAAGCCGCTACATCACGGCGCAAAGCATTGTCGTGGACGGTGGCTTGATTGCGGCCACCCGATAAACAAACCCCTCAGGACACCACATGCATCAACCCACACTCAGGTTAGCCAACAAAGTGGCCATCATCACCGGCGCTGGCTGCGTGGGGCCCGGCTGGGGCAATGGACGCGCAACTGCCGTGCGCTTTGCCCAAGAAGGGGCAAAGGTTTTTGCTGTGGATATTCATTTAGATGCCATGGCCGAAACCCAGCAAATGATCGCTGAATTTGGCGGTGACTTCACCCCCTGTGTGGCAGATGTCACCCAGGCAGAGTCCGTGCAATCCATGGTTCAAGCCTGCTTGGATCGATACGGGAGCATAGATATCTTGGTCAACAACGTGGGTGGGCCAGCGCCTGGTGGCCCCGTTTCCATGTCGGAGGCCAGTTTTGATGCGCAACTCGACTTGAATTTGAAGTCGGTTTTTTTGACTTGCAAGTACGTGATTCCGGTGATGGAGCAAAAAGGGGCTGGTTCGATTGTCAATATTGCTTCTATTTCGGGCATTCGCTTCAGCGGTGCCGCGCAAGTCGGCTATGCCGTTTCCAAAGCGGGTGTCATTCAATTTGGACGGGTTGTGGCCATTGAGTACGCCAAAACAGGCATCCGCATCAATTCGATCCTGCCTGGTCAGTTGCACACACCTTTGGTGAACGCAGTTCTGGCCAAAACACAAAGCGGTGGCGATATTGATGCCCTTTTAAAGCGCCGCCAAGCGCGCATCCCCATGCCTTTTGTGGGGGATGGTCGCGACACCGCCAATGCCGCACTTTTTTTGGCCTCTGACGAAGCGCGCTTCATCACCGGAACCGAGCTGATTGTGGACGGCGGCATGACAGCGAAATGCGATTAACCCCAAGGAGCGATCAAATGAAAAAATGTCATTCAACTGGAGCCGTTGCTCCTGCCATCACGGCCATTGATGCCCTCAAAAAATCAATGCGCCTGATTGCGTGGCTCGCTGCGGCCCCTTTCTTGGCCATGGCCTTGCCAGGGCATGCGGCAGACCCCTTCCCCAGCAAGCCAATACAGTTGATCATTCCGTTCGCCCCCGGCGACACGGACAACATGATCAGACCTTTTGCTGATCGCATGGGTGAATTTTTGGGGCAACCCGTGGTGCTGTCCTTCAGGCCGGGTGCGGGTGGCGCCATTGGCGCTGGCACCGTGGCCAGCAGCAAACCTGACGGCCTCACTTTGGTTGGCACGTCACCAGGATCCATTGTGGTCGTTCCTCTGGCCAACAAAGACATCAAATATTCGTTTGACTCCTTTGAGCCCATTGCCAGCCTTTCAGAGGGTGGAATGATGTTGGTTGTATCCAAAAATGCGCCTTGGAAAACTCTCAAGGAGCTGGTGGACTATTCGAAAGCAAATCCTGGGGTCATCAACTACACCACCTCAGGCGCCATGGGCATCACCCATTTGTTGGCTGAAATATTCAGCAAAGAGGCCGGTATCAAATGGACCCATATTCCAGAAAAAGGCAGTGGCCCAGCCGTCACCTCTTTGCTCGGTGGTCATGTCCAACTTTCATCGGCCGCGGTCGGTGCGGTACAAACCCATGTGGAATCGGGCGCTTTGCGACCCTTGGCGGTTTTCAGCCTGCAACGTCTGAAGTCGTTGCCGGATGTCCCCACCTTGAGAGAGTTGGGATACAAAATTGCCGGTCCCGCCTATTACGGCATCTCAGCACCCAAGGGCACACCCAAAGAGGTTATCGATCAAATTTACCTGGCAACCCAAAAAACGATCGAAAAATACAACAGTCAAATAGCCGGAAATTTAAAGATTTTTGGCGCCGAAATAAAGCACTTGAATCCTGCCGAATACAAACAATATTTGAGAGACCAAAACGCGCTGTTTGCCGATGCCATGAAGGGCATCAATTAGATTGACATCGCAATAACAGGGTTGAGTTTTGGCACACCAAACATCAGGCCCTGAATGACTGCCAACCGACCGAAGCGGCGGATCAACTGTTTCGGTTGACGATCACCATGATGGTGACCACGATGCCCACAAGGACAGAAAAGAAGGCAATGCCTACGGCATAGTACTGAGCGGCTTTGGCCTTGACCTGGGAAGTGCGAGATGTATTCATCAAATTATTGTGCCAGGGGCGTCGTTGTCAGGCAAGCATTCAGCAAATAATCGCGCACAAAAGTGACAATCCATCAAACATCAAGCGACGGAATTCATTGTTCAGGGCATGGCTTCATCAGCCAACCGCAACATGGCTGGAGACAAATGGTTCAGTTGCGCCACAAACCCATTGGCTTTGCGAATGGGCTGGGGTGAATCACCCTTGATCAATACCCGCAAGCCCGCTTGGACACTGTCAATCAGTGGCAACTCCACATGCGGCTGAATCAAAGAAGCCAATCCTGCCAATCCTGCACCGCCCAAAATAATTGAACGAACACCAGGCAAGGAGGCTGCATGGCATGCCTGCGTCAGGCATTCGATGGCCATTGCAGTGTCGGCCTGCAACATGGCCCCCGTGGGTGTCACAGTTTCAATGTGCAACAGTGCATCCCCAAAACCCAAGGTCAAGGCCAAGCGCTGCAACATGGGTTTCCAGCGCAGGCCACCCGTGACAATGGCAAAAGAACCCAGCTGCGAAGCCTCGATGAATGAGGCCTCTGCCAAACCAGTGACTTTGCAGGCGCTGGACTCGCGCAGAGCGAATAAACCAGGGTCACCAAAGCAGCCTATCAGCACACCATCGGGGGCTCTGTGCTCGGACAGATAGTCTGCCCATGTTTCCAATAAGGCGCCAGCTGCCACGGCATGGCTCGCTTCGCAAGCGATGTATCTGGCGCCTTTGCTGACAGTTCGAACATCTAAACCAAACCCAACTGGCAGCAAGGGCAGCAGGTTTTCATACAACTTCAGTGTTGTTTCTTCACTGGTATTGGGATTGATCAACAGCAATTGGTGTTTTACAGCCATTTCGGTGGTGTCAGACATGAATGATCCCCATGGAACACGTGTTCAATCTTGATCTTATGGGTCGATGCCTGGGGTCGGGTCTGTATGACCAAACAAATTAGACATGCGGTTCAAGTCGCCCTCCTCTCGCATGATCTCTTTCATCAATTCTGGAAGGGGCAATCTGCCCCATCGCACCGCCTTTTGGATCAAATAAGGGGTAGGGCTGTGCGGCTCGCGTTGTTGCAAATAGTTGGCAACAGCTTCCAGGGTTGCGTAAGCTTCCTCACGTGTGCGCCATTGGCCCGATTGCCACTCGGACGATTGCAAATTCTGTTCACCTGGTTCTTGCATGGCTATATAACCTTGAGCAGTTAAGGCTTCCGTCTGGGAAGTCGACTGAGAAATCGCCGCTGAAGGGCCTTTGCCAAAAGAGGCTGTCAGCGCAGCCAACACCCGATCAAAGGCCGACAAGCAAGTCATGAGTTTGCTCAAATTGGGCGCTTCCATGGCCAGCTTTTCATCCAGAAATTTCTGTAAATTTTGCACGGTTTGTATGCATTCGCGCACTTGAGACAGTTGCAAAAGCAAAGACTCGGCATGTGCAGGGCCTGGGGCCAGAGACAACAACTCGGCGCGACTGATGGGCTCCAATTTAAATTCAACGGATGTGTTTTCTTTTTTGGGTTGGAGAATGTCTTGGGCATGGACATCATCTGCCGTGAGCCGATCCCACTCGACCAAGGTGATTTTTGACGGACTGCGCTCCAAAATGGTCATCATCACCACGTGAATCTTCAAGCTGACCGCAAGCGATTCACTCATCCACTCGAATGGCGCTTTGCGGGCCTCAGCATCCCCATCAATGATCAGTGGATGAATATCTTCCCAAAACGCAACGGGTAAATCGTGCATCAGTTTGAGTCCAGATGCCAAGCCCTGCAAACCATACAAACGCATCCACGCCTCGGTCAACCAGGCAACCAACTGCAAGTCTTTGGATTTTTTGGCCAAGGCTTCAAAACACTGGGTTTCAATGAATAGCCAATCGGCTTTTTTCAGAGGGCGCTCCCATTGCCGCATCGGTAAATTGGGATCGTCCTCTTCTCTGGCCAAACGTATATCGGTATAGATGGGGTCGTAGCGCAATGAGGCACCGCAAGGCGGCTCTAACACCGCGGGCAATAAGAGATCACTGAGTTTGAACAGAAAGTCAGTACTCATAACCTGGCCGTCAAGGCATTGTCCATTCTGGGGCTTTGCTTGGGAATGATGTCGGCCATGCCAGCAATGTTTTTTTACCCGCAGGGCTGATGGCCAGCCTGATGAAAACACGGGCTTGGGTTTCATTTCCCAGGGCTTTGCCATCATCGGTTTGCGCCAACAAGGGAAACTCAAACCGCAACAACTGCGCACGCCCATCCAAGCGGGCGTTGCGCTCAACCTCTCGATGGGCCGCCAGAATGCTGAATAAAGCCCAAGGGTCGGTGTAACGGTAAGTCACGGCTTTGTCCTCAATCGACATTCCCACTTGCTTGATATCGGCCTTGGGTTTCAATGGGCTGTCTTTGGCAATGCGCAAGGACAACACAATGGGCATCCCAGGCTCCCAAAAAAGAGACTTTCCAGAATCCTTTAAACGCAAGGTCTGATTGCCTGTGGAAATGGACCAATCAATGATTCGCCCACCTTCTTTTTCATCAACGGCATTGGCCCTGAAATCAACACTGACATCGTATCCCGCAGGGGTGCCAGGTTCAGTCGGAAAAAGTGGGGCCAAAAGTTGACGCACCCGAATGAATTGTTCTTCGAATTTTTTGATATGCGTCGGATAAGCCATCAAAGATTTGGCCACACCAGTCGAAACAGGCACATCGCTCAAGGCTTTTTGGACACGATCAAAGTGGGTCAGCATAGTTGCCACATCATCTAAATCCGCAGGAGGAAAATCCAATCTGCTAGCGCCGCCAGATGAAGAGCCAGCCCCCAACGACGAGGATGCCTTGAAGGGCGAACGACCAGACAAATCACGGTTGAATAAAGTGGAAAACTGCGCCCAGGTCTGCTTGCGCTCTTGATCTTTGAGCGCAACACATCGGCTCAACAAACCCGTTTGCAATGACTGCAAACGATCAGCAAACATGTCAAAGCTTCGCCTTGCTGTGCTGATCTTGGACAAACGGTCAATGCAATTGGCATACTCCAAATCGTTGCCAGTATTGAGTAAGAACTGAACCAATCCACCCAATGAACTGGTTGGGCTTTTCAACTTGTTTCGTGCAACATCAGCACTCAAGCCGACCCACTTTTGCACCAACGGGTGATTGGGTTGCAAACTGCTCAAAATTTGCAACAAAGGTTCTGCTTCCTTGGTCGCATTTTCAATATAGGCCACTTGTTGCGCCACATAGGCCGCCAAACCGGTCGCATCAGAAGCTTCATAAACCTGAACAAGGGGGCTACCGATGCCACTCCATGCTTTGAACTCAGGGTCTCGGGGTAAAAATAAATTGGCCTGAAGGAAGCCGTCGTCCAACAGCTTAAGTCGGGTCATGATGTCGCGCGAAATAATGCTCTTTAGCGTAGCCGCCGCATCGGCAGAACCCAATTCGTTGAGCAATGCAACCAGACGGGCCAGGCGAGGTTGATCGGACTCTTGCAGTGAGATTTGTTGGACAGGCCGCGAGGTTGACAACATGGCCTGTGAGGTGGACTCTAAAACCTTTGAGGCCAACGCACCGTGCAAAAAGCGGGTGGCCGGGGCCTTCAATTGCGCAGGGAACTTCAGCAAAAGATCATTTTCCAAATTTCTTTTGACATCACCATAAGAGAGCGCCTGGTCTAGCCTTTGGCGATCCCAGCTGACAGAGGGGCTGTTGGATTCCGTCAATTTTTTTGGCGTATTGTTTTTGACATAAGGCAATGCCAGCATTTTGTTCAACACCTCAGACAAAACCTGTCTATCGGGGTTAAATGTCCAGCGATTATCCTTTTCATTCCAATCTAAATTTCCGACCAGGGAGCTGGCGTTTTCATTGCCAATGCTGTCCCATTCACTCAAAAATTTAGCAAAAGAATTGTTCAATCGCTTCAGGGCCGCATCTGTCACATCAGGCCCCAAGAGTGCATTCCCTTTGGCCACTTGCAACAGCTTGTCAAAGTTAGCGCCGAACTGCGGCGAGCGGCGTTGGATCCATACGCCTTTACCGGCTTGCAAAAAGGCTGCTTGGTCGCGCAACTGTGAAGACAGCTCGTCCCATGCCTGAATGCCCAAAGTACCATCAAATGCAGAGGTTGTCTCTGTGCTGACTTGTGCAATCAACTCAGAATAACGCGACTCGGTATGCAACAAGTGGTTCTTCGAGAGCACCGCCTGCGTCAACTCATCAAACATCAACCCAAATGTACAACTCGCCGCCTGGCGCAATGCGGCCAAATCAACCATGCCACCGCTGGGCGCGCTCTTGCGAAAAATATCAGCGATTTGTCCAGTGTTGCCATTGAGTTCAACACCCATTAAAACCTTGACCAAAAGCCGCAGGTCCTCGCCGTTCGCAGCTTGTGTTTTATCGGTCAACCGGGTCAAGGCCATGACGGCCCTTTGCAGATCCTCTGCTCGCCTCACATATTGCTCCAACAAGGCGAATTCAACTTGCTCATCCATCTCCAAATCGCGCTGACCCGTGAAACTGGCTCTTTCAGTCCAAGATTTAGGCAAGCTGCAACTTGAGGTGGCAAGCAATGCACCATTGGTGCTATCGATCGGAGCACCTGTCATTTCGGCCACTGCGGAGTTGAGACTGATTCGAATGGGATCAAATGCGGTTTTTGCGAAACCATCGGAAATGCGTTTTTGGACTTTTGAATTCAAGTCATCGACATAGGACCATGAGCCGGGCATGGGCAACGCCCATAAGGCCCCAGCATTCAAGGAATCTAGCAACCGCAAAGCACGCAATGCGCGTTCCTTGCTTTTTTGAATGTCAAACGTTTCATCTCGGCTTCTGCGCAATGCGTCTTTGGTTTCCTGGTTAAATTGTTCAATCACACCCACCAACTCACCGGACACATAATTTATTTTGAGTGAAGCCAGCCCAAGGGCAACCAACCAGACCGCAACAAATCCACCAGTCCCCCAGCGAACAGCCGTGTGCACGGCGGGTCTGCGCAATTTTTGTGTGCGTGCCGACCGAACCAGACCAAGCTCTGGGAAGATTTTTTTCTCAAAAAGGTCTCTGAGAAATGCAGGTTGAAAGGCGTTTCTCACCTGATACAGGCTGTCTTCCTGCGCCAATGCATACGGCGAGTGATGGTTTCCAAGTAGAACAGCAGATTCACTGCTATCACCCGTGAGATAAAAACCACGAAACAAAAAGGGATCGTGATAAGCACTCGGGCGCATCAACTCACCCATAAACGCCTGGATGCCAGCCCTTAACTTATTGACCTCTGACGGCAGCAAAAAATATTCGGCGCAATCTCTGTCAGGCAGTTCCAGTGCACTCAGTTCCATGCACGCTTCTGACAGCGTCATGGAAATCTCATCCATCCCTTGATCAATCCAGCGCTCTTGAAAGGGAGCTGAAAGCTCAAATGGAGAAGACCAACCCAATATGCTTCGACGCATGGGAGAAGGAAGTGCTGAGGAAAAACGTGCAAATCCTGGAATTTTTTCGCATTCACTGACAACGATGTAGACCGGAAACTGCAGTGCAAATCGATGTTGTGCCAACCATAAACGCCTGCTCAACCCTTTGGCCATGGCCAATAGCGAAGCCAAATTTTCAGGACTCGCATCCATCAACGATGCAGCCGGCAAAGTAAACACAATCGAATCAAAAGGCCGATCCGGTCTGTAACTCCGACATAAGCCTAAAAACTCATCCCAGAGACCCTGCGCAGCCTTGCTATCAGGGTCGCCCAAGAGGCTGGATTGCAATTGGACAGCGACGCCCTTGTCATAAAAACCCCATCCAACACCATCGACTGACGCGGAAATGGCCGAATCACTGCTCAGTGCACTTTGCAGCCCACTGGCCGACAAAGGCAAATCTTCTGGGCCTACGCCATTGATGACCAAGGTCCAGGAGAGGTTATAGCGTTCTGATCGCTCTGCAAGATTGCTTTCGATCAACTCAACTGCACGTCGAAATGACTGTTTCAGCGAACTGATTTGTATGGTTGGGGCAGCAGCAGAAGATGCAACGTTGGCTCCTGGTTTACCGTGCTTGATGGCCACCCGCAACAAAAAAATGATCACCAAAAAAATGACCAAGGCCAAAAGCGCGAGGGTCATAACGACCATATGTTCTGACAGAAAAGTCAACATATGCGTCCTCTTGAGTCTGTAGACAAGAGGTTTTCTGAGGCGCTGCCCACAGTGATGTCCAATGATTTTCTGACTGGCCAAGACTGCCATAACCAGACCAGTTCCGACACCACCAGCATGGCCGCAAAAATCAACCCATATTTAATCCACCAACGACTTATTTTGGGGAGGCGCCGCGATGCAAAGTGAGAAAGTGTGTTGTTGTAAGGCACTTCGGACAAGCGTCTTTCCGGACCAGACAATTCAGCAGGCCGCTGAAAAATGAATTGAAAAAGATCATTTCGATAGCTTGCCAGTTTGCTCATATCAGCATCACCTCGAAATTGCCCTTTAAATCCCAAAGAAATCACATATAAATAAAGTTTGGCCAATGGGCGCTGTGAAGGCTCTCTTGCAGATAGCAATTGATCGATTTGGATAAAAACTTGCTCGCCAGCATGGCTGGATTTGAACAGTTTTGCCTCCAGCAGTTCGTGACGCCAGTGCTCTCGGCCAGCCCAATCTGAGTTGAGCAAAATTTCATCCGCCAAGACGGCCTTGAGATAGCGCGCTTGCGACTCATACTCCATGGCAACAGCACCACCAGAGCGCCGGGCTTCCAGGGTTTGCAATTCAATGAGTTGAAGCAAATCTTTGCTCAGGGTCTGTGCAGCTTCGGGCGCATCTGTATCACTCACACGCAATATCAATTGAGATGCGCGATGCAAAACTTGGAAAAAATCCCGAAATTGAATCGAAGAAAGCTCATCCCCACCCACAATTTGAGTGGATGGCAAGGTTTGGTGCAATGAGATGGCAGAAGTGAGCATGAAGATGTCTGTCCGACTTCAAGGGTTTATTTGTTGGCTTTCTCGAACAGCACAATTTCTCGGGGCCTGGGTATCAAATTTGCCTCATTCACATTGCTGATCAGCAGCGGTTGATCCGTAACAATGAAGCTCTCCCGAAGCTCTACAGAAAAGATGGTGTAGCCAGAACTGGCCCGCAAACCCAACTCTTCCACTTGATCCACTTTCTTGCGAGACACGCCCAAAACGCGTCGGTCACTCAACAACGTCCACACCGTTTGTGAGCCAATCACCGCACCATTCATCCACTGGGTCAGTTCGGCATCAGTTTGCCCACGCAATCCAATGTAGAAATGCGCTGATTTGGGCAGCCGGTCTCCAGGTAAAGAAAACACATTGCCGTCAAAGCCAAAAACCAATGGGCGCCACTCTTGACTGACCTCGGCCATCAGATCTTCAATTTCTGCCAGCACAGGTTCAAAGGAAGCCAATGGGTCATCATGCTGCCATCGAGGCGCCTGGATAGGTACTGCACCAGGCCGCAATGTGCTCAAAACACCCAGCTGATTGCAAAGTGAAACATAGAGCAGAAAAGGGTGTGCCTCTGGGGCAGTCAGGACCGCTTGCAAACCCGCCAAAGCTTGCACCAAAGCAGAAAGTTTGTTTCGCTGCTCAAGAGCGTCCAACCTTTCCTCCAAACGAGAAGACGGTGAACTGGTGAGTTTGGCCAAAAACAAGGCCTTGATGCGCAATTGCGTGACGATATGAACCACACTTTGCCAAATAGGGTGTTCACTTGTCAAACTCAGCAAAGGGGGCAATGTTGGCCCCAAGCCATAGACTTCATTTTCCTTTCGGATACACAATAACCGCATGGATTTATAAATCGAAGATGGTCTTTCGCCAGCCATCAACCACACTTTGAGTTTCATGCGTGGCAGATCAACCGGTAATGCCTCCGATACCTCGTCGTTCACAGCTGATGCATCAATGCCATGAAATCTGCTGACTTGACCCGGCGCGTTGAGAGATCGATTGATCCCCAAGGCGACATAAACATTCAACTCCCCAACAGAAAGTGCGTCCTCCCAATCTGCCAACTGAAGCTCCAGTGGATAGCCATCTTCATGCTCAGCGTCATAAACAAAAGGAGTCCCATCAGGGAAAACAGCCGCCAAAGATTTCACACGCAGCAAACCGTTGGCCAATAAGCTTTCGTCAATATCAAAATGTTTAATCCCCCATGCCAATGCATTGGCGCTCAATGACTGCCACGCCACCAAGCTGTCAACGCGTGCGGATTCTTGTTGAAAGTGCTGGGGCGACAGCAGCATGCCTTCATGCCATTGAATGAGTGGGAGTGGCGCAGATACTGTCATGGTGAGGGATTCAGAATTTAGAACTTGTCAGGACCGAAGACACTTTGAAGGCTCGATTCTCCAAGGTGATCACATAGCCAGCGTCATCAAGTGGTATCCAACTTTTATGTTCGCCGGGTGTGGCGTAGTTGGCGAAAACAAACACACCCGTTGACATCAATTTTGAATAATCACTCTTATTGAGCATCACCGTTTGACCCGGAACCAACTCTAAAGAGATCACTTTCAAGGTTTCCGAAAAGGTCCGCATCGTGCCCTCTCGAGAAGAAAACCATTTCCCTGCATTGAGGTTTTGCAGAATCGTTTGAACTTCAACCGAACCAGCAAAAACAATGTCAACCGCAATGGCACTGTTGACATTCACATCGGTGCTGGCGCTCAAAACCAAGCCTGGCCATTTGGGAGCAAAAGATTTGGGACCAGCCAAACCTGGGTCGCCCTTGGATGAGGCCAAGATTGAACATGCGGAAATGCCAATCAATGCGCCACAAATCATCAGTACCTTGAAGCAACCCGCAAGCCCATGGATAGAGGGAAAAATTTTGTACATCATGCCCAGCTAGTCTATCCTAATCAGATGAAAAAACCAATAAATAACCTGCACTTAAATTAATCACTTAAGGTTGAACATCAGGCTAAATGTGGGTTTTCTGAACTCAAAAAAACGCAAGTCCATCAGGCATGCGCGCACCCAAGCCAACACCGATGGAGAAAACTGTGATCAAAAGGGCCAGCACCATTGCAACCACCATCAACAATGCGCTTCTGTTGATAGAAAAGGCTACAGTTGAATGCTTTGGTATTGATTCGGTGTCCGTTTCGTCTGTTCGCAATTCACGGCTCAAGCCCTTGGATACCAACGAAATCACAGCACACGAGAGCAACACTGAAAGAGCGCTCTTGAAACCAGCAACAACCACTTCGATGATGACAAATGCGGGCAGAACTGCATCAAAAGGTAACTTAAAGAATTGGTTCATATAACCAGCCATGATCAAAGTTCCACTGCCCGCCATCGCCCTGGAAATAAAAGAGCAGAAAATTGACAACATAAGAATTTGCAAATGATCCAAAGTTGACATTGGCGTCTGATACAAATTTGCAACAAACAACGCCAATAAGGTCAGAAAAATCACCTCACCCGCATGGAAAAAGAAGGGGAACAATGGCGCCAAAAACTTCACCATGGCCCGACGGAATCCAAATTTGTCGCACAGGCAATGAATCACACTGGGTACACCAGCCGCAGAGTTTCTTGCCAAAAAACTGATCAGCAAAGACTCCTGCAATGCGCTCATGGTTTTTAAGAGCGATGTACCTGCCGAAAAAGAGATCACCCAAAGCAAAACACCACCCGACAATAAAACTGAAATGACAAAGGGTTTCATGAATTCCGGGATCAGCACCAACCCGCCTTGACCCACACCCGCCACCAAATGAACAGCATATGCAAACGCCACCAAGGGCAGCATTTTGTTGATGGTGGTGATCAGAATTTCCAGAGCCAGATAGACAAATTCCAACCGGTCAAACAAGGGTTTGCTGACACTTGTCGGCAACAAGGCAAAACCCAAACCCAATATCAAAGCGCCGACCATGGACAAACCCAAAGACTCAAAAGCAAATGCATGCAACAAGTTGTCAGGCGTGAATTTGTAAACAAAGGCATCCGGCTGGAGCTCAGACGTCTCAAACAAGCGCAAAGTATGAATTGATTCCTTGTTCAAGGACAGCTGACCTAAATTCCATCGGTTCAGTTCAGTCAAGCCTGCACCAGGGGATAACAATGCACCGACAACCAAAGCCACCGCACCACAAGCCAGCAGACCGGCAAAACCAAGAGATACCGCAACAAGAAAGCGAACAGGCGAATTGGGTAATCGTGAAAAATTAGCCAATCCGAAAACAATCGCCAACAAAATCAAAGGCACCACAAACAAGTTGAGCAAATCCACGTAGATTTTCAACAGGGGGTTGAACCACAGTGAGGCGGAAGGAATGAACCACGCCACCACCGCTCCCAAAATGGGCATCCCGATAAAAAGCCATGGATTGTGGATCCAGTCTGAGCGTTGATTCATTGACATCATCGTCAAAGTCGAATCGGCTTATTCGAAATCAGTGCCACATATGCACACTGCGACATGGACATGGTCAAACCACTGAGAAATGCGCAAATGGGTTCAACCGCCAACAACAACAAGACAACAGCCTCTGTGGGCAAACCCAAGGGGTTACAGATCACAGCCAAAAGAGCCAACTTATTTGCCCCTTGCAAACCCATCGAAGCAAAGCCCTGGACGATGGACAAGCCCAAGATGAGCCACAACTCGGAATGGGTGATCGGATGTCCATAAATTTGTGCAATAAAGACGGTGGCCATTGCAAAATACATGATGGGCGCTGACCGCACAAAGCATGTTGCCAAAGGAACCAGAAACTCCACCTTATCCTGTGTGAACCCGAGTCGAACCGACATGGTATCGACCATTTGTGGAATGCCCACCGAGGAATGCTCACCAGCGGCCACGGCAATACTGAGTGTGGGTCGCAACGCTGACAAGACATCCCCAGGGGTCGCATCGGAGCGCATTTTCAAAATTACAAAAGATAAAACGCACAATAAAACAGCCAAGGATGAAAATGCGATCAAAAAATTGGCCAAGAGAATCAATGCATCAGCCCCCATGTGTGCGCTCAAATGGGCAGCGACGATAAAGATCACAAACGGCAATGCATGCCTAAAAATAGAGCTTAATTTGTAGCATGCAGAAATCACGGTCACCAAAGATTGGTTGAAGTCTTCTTTCAAGCGGGAATTGAGAACAGCCACTGCAAATCCGAACATGATTGCAAAAACAGCAATTTTTGTTTCTTCGCCCTGGGCAAGAGATTGAAAAATATTGTTTGGAAAAATCGCACTGATAATCCCTTCGATACCTGGAAATGGACTCTCAATAGACTCCGAAAACAAGCTCATAGTGCTGACATGGTCAATATTGGCTCCACCCAACACTTTTTCGATGCGCCACAAATTTTCGGTGGTGAATTCAGCGCCTGGTTGAAAAATATATGCAGCTGCCATGCCCATCAAGGCTGGCAGCAGCGCCATGAACGCCAAGCCTGACATGGCACG
>CAMDLJ010000011.1 GCA_945901665.1 Bordetella parapertussis
TGGCTTTGTGCACCTGCCGGCCTTGCCCGAGCAAGCCGCCCGCGCCGGCCGACCCACACCGCCGAGCATGGCGCTGGCCGCGCAGGTGGCAGCGGTGCAGTGCTTGCTGGAACTCTGTGTGGACCACCGGGCCAGCGCTCATGCAGGCGATGTGCGGGTGAGCGGTGGGTCCATCCATTGACTGCGTTTGTGCGCAGCAGCCCGTCGCCAAGGTGTTTGACGTTGTGACCGCCTTGGTCTATGGTCGACTAAGGAGATAACTCACATGACCCCACCGACTTCGGTCACCGACACAAAAGAACCGAGGCTCACCCGTAGTTTGGCGCGCTTTGCTTTGGAAACCCCTTGGGAGGCCATGCCGCCATCGGTTCAATCGGCGGCGGTGCGTGCCAACCTCAACTGGCTGGCTTGCGCTTTGGCCGGTTCACAAACACCGACGGTGCACAGTGCATTGGCCGCAGCACAGGCGTTGTCTGGCACGGGCTCGCACGGTCTCGTCGGGCGGCGCGAAACCGTGGACGCCAGCCAAGCGGTGTTCATCAACTGCTTGAGTTCGGCGGCACACGCGTTTGACGACACCCACCTTAAAACCATCACCCACCCCACCGGCCCGGTGGCCGCGGTGGTGTGGGCGCTGGCCGAACAGCAGGCCGCGCAAGGGGTTCGCTGCTCGGGTGCCGACTTGTTGGGCGCGCTGGTGGTGGGCATGGAAGTGGAATGCCGCTTGAGCAATGCCATCGTCAACCACGGGCGGGGCGCCCACTTGGGTTGGTACATGACCGGCTTGACCGGTGGCATTGGAGCTGCCGTTGCAGGTGCGCGTTTGCTGGGCATGTCACAAGACCAAGCGGTCATGGCCATGTCCTTGGCGGCTGCGCAGTCAGGTGGTTTTCGGGCCACCCACGGCAGCATGGGCACCGCTTTTGTGCCCGCCATGGCCGCGCGCAACGGCTTGGTCGCGCTGCGCTTGGCGCAAGCGGGCTTTACCTGCACCGAGCACGCCATCGATGGCAACAATGGTTTGTTGGCGGTGCTCTCGCCCGACTGCGATGCTGCGCTGGCTTTGGCCGACCTGGGCCAAACCTACGAAATACTGGACAACGCGCTCAAGCCCTATCCTTGTGGCATCGTCATTCACCCAGCGATCGATGCGTGCATGGCATTGGCCCAGCAACTTAAAAATCCGCTTGAAGAGGTGGCGTCTTTGTCTTTGTGGGTGCATGGCGACACCCTGCGCTTGTGCGGTCGGCGTTTGCCCGAGACCGCTCTGGACGCGCAGATCAGCCTGTACCACTGGGCAGCGGCCAGCTTGGTTTACCCCAGCGATGCCTTGGGCAATGCCGAACTACCAAGGGTGCAAGACCCACAATTGCGGGCTTTGCAGTCGCGTATCCAAGCGCAAGCGGACGACAGCTTGCAAAGCGACCAGGCGCGAGCCCAATTGCGCACCCACGCAGGCCAGGTGTTGGACACGTTTGTCGAGCACGCCAGCGCCAGTGCCGCCAACCCCATGACCGACGAACAACTCAACCACAAGTTCACGGCCTTGTCCTTGCGTGCATTGCCACAGGCTCAAGCACAGGCGTTGAAAGACATGTCTTGGCAGTTACCTACCCTGACCGATCCATTGGCTTGCTTGCACCGAGCCTGTGTGTTGGCCTGATCGCCGAAAAAACCAACCTGAAGCAAGAGAGGCTAACCATGTACCAGCACACATCCACCACATCGATCCGACCCTGGGGGCGCTGGCTTGGCCTGCTCTTGGCCGCGCTCTTGTCGACCCAAGCCATGGCACAAACGGGTGCGTATCCGCAGCGCCCGATCAAGGTGATCGTGCCCTATGCGGTGGGCGGCGCCACCGATGTGCTCACCCGGGTGGTGTCCGATGCGGTTTCGCGCAGCATTGGCCAACCACTGGCGATTGAGAACCGCGCCGGTGCCGGTGTGGTGGTGGGCAGCCAATTTGTGTCCAAGTCCCCAGCCGATGGGTACACCTTGCTGGCCACGACCAGTGCACACTCCATCAACCCCACCTTGTTCAAGCGACTCCCTTACGACTCGGACAAAGACTTCGAGCCGATCGCCATCTTGGGTCAGGTTTCGTTTGTGCTGCTGGCCAACCCACAGTTGGAGGTCAGCGATGTGGCCGGCTTGATCGACTTGCTGAAGAAAAACCCGGGCAAATACAGCTTTGGCTCGGCCGGGCTGGGCAGCCCCATGCATGTGGGCCCAGAGTTGTTCAAGACCATCACCCAAACCCAGGCCCTGCATGTGCCCTACAAAGGAGAGAGTGCGGCCCTGAATGATTTGTTGGGTGGGCACACGGCATTTATGTACGCATCTCCCGCCACCTCCGCGCCGCATGTGCAAGCGGGCAAGTTGCGCGCGCTGGCGGTGACCTCGGCACGCCGCTCCAGCGTGCTGCCACAGGTGCCGACTTTGGCCGAAAAAGGCGTGCTCAATGCAGACACCTACAGCTGGATTGTGCTGATGGCACCGGGCAATACGCCCCGCGAGGTGGTTGATCAACTCAACCGCGAGGTGCACAAAGCGCTGTCCTCGCCCGAGGTGCGCGCCAAGATGGCCGATTACGGTTTTGAGGTGGGCAGCAGCCTCAGCGCGGGGCAAACCCGCGATTTCATTCGCGCCGAAGTGGCCAAATGGGCTCCAGTGGTGCGCGCTTCAGGTGCCGTCACCGATTGAACAACCCCGCTGGCCCTTGTACACATTTCAGTTGTCTGGGCCATGCGCTGGACTTTGGTTTTACCGCCCGCAGGTACAGGCGGGCTGTTGTGGCCTGCACGCGCAAAAATGTATTGGCATGGTCCAACACCTGCCAAGTGAAACCAAGTCAGTTGTTTTTAGGGCGCCGCAACCACGCTGGCAATGCTGTTGGGTTGCACAGCAAAGGCGGCGCTTGACCGCGCCACAGGGCCTGCACATTGGCCGTGGTGGCAGCAATCAAGGATTGGTCAGATTCAAAGGTGTGACCGACGCGGTGAGGCGTGAGGATCACATGGTCCAAACCGCGCAAACCGGAATCTGCGGCCAAGGGCTCGGTGTGAAACACATCCAGTGCCGCACCGGCAATGCGCTGCTGGGCGAGCACCTCGGTGAGGGCCGCCTCATCGACCGTGCTGCCGCGCGCCAAGCTGATGAAAAAAGCGGTCGGTTTGAGCAGGCCTAAGTGCGCGCGGGTCACGATGGGCGGCGCGCCCGCTTGGGCCCCGGCCAGCACACACACCACATCGCTGTCGCGCATCAAGGCGTCCAGCGGTGTGAGCGTCACATGGTCGGGCACAGTGCCGGGTTGTTCGCGCCGGCTGTAGACCAAGGTGCGCACGCCCCAGGGGCGCAGCAATTCAGCGGTCATGGCGCTGATGCGCCCCCAGCCCACCAGACCGATGGTTTTGCCCCACAGGGATTGGGCTTTCATGGGGTATGGGCGGGGCAGCCCCAGGCGCATGGCTTCGCGCGAGCCGTCCAAATCGTGCACCAAATTCAGCATCAACATGACGGCGGCTTCGGCCATGCCGCGTTGGTTGTCGGGCGTGGCCGCATTGGCCACCAAAATGCCGCGCGCCGTGGCCGCGGGCACATCAAACCCATCGGTGCCCGACACACATGACACCACCGCGTGCAGGCGGGGTGCCGCGTCAAACACGGGGGCCGTCATGGGCATGGTGCCAAACCCCACCGCCACTTGTACCTGCGCCATCAGGTCAGGGCTGTTCAGCAAGGCTTGCACATCGGGCAGGTTGTGGTGTGGGATGTGCTCTGCGGCCAGCCACTGGCGCACGCCGTCCAGCAACGGGTCGAGGTGCGGCATGGCCGGCACGGCACAAACGGCGACGCTCATGGGGCTAGGGGGCTGTTGTGGTGGGGCGAAGGTCGTGGGCCAAGCAGCGGGGTGCCGCTGGGCACTGGTGCGGCGCTCAATCGCGGTAAGACGGGTCGATGCGGTCGAGCATGCGCAGCATGGCTGGCCACTCCATGCGGCCCAGGGGGCTTTCGCCCTCTTGGTACTCGGCAACGGTGCGGCTGGTGAAGCCGCGCTCAGCCGTGGCTTGCGACACGGCGTGGGGGGTGGTGGTCAACTCTTGGCCGGTGGCCATGGCGTCGATCTGCGCTTGCATGGCTTTTTCCAGGTGCGACATCATGCTGAACGCCATCGGGATGCTGGGGCCCGCCACCAAGGTGCCGTGGTTGCGCAAAATCATCACCGACTTGTCGCCCATGTCGCGCTGCAAAGAGGTGCGCTCGTCCAGGTTGATGGAAAACCCCTCAGAGTCGTGGTAGGCCACTTGGCCGTAAAACAAATTGGCGTGTTGAGAGAGCGGCAACAAACCGCACTTGAGCATGGACACCGCCATGCCCGCACGGGTGTGGGAGTGAAACACACAAGCGGCATCGGGCCGCGCTTGGTGGATGGCGCTGTGGATCACAAAGCCGGCCTTGTGCACTTTGTGCGGCGAGCCATCGACCTTGTTGCCTTCGAGATCGATCTTGACCAGGCTGGAGGCGGTGATTTCGTCAAACGTCCAGCCAAAGGGGTTGAGCAAAAAATGCTGGTTGTCGCTGCCCGGCACCACGGCCGAGATGTGGGTGTAGATCAAATCGGTCCAGCCAAAATGCGCCGCCAAGCGGTAGCACGCGGCCAGTTGAACACGCGCTTCCCACTCGGGTTCTGAGAAGCGGTTTTTGATCCCATCGCGTTGGGGCAAGGCACTGACGTTGGCATTCATAAGAGGCTCCTGTTTGAGGGGGGTGCGGTGGCGGGCGCTGTGGGTGACCTGGGAAGGGGGTCAGTCCATCAAGTTGGGCAACCACACCGCCACAGTGGGCACGCAAAACACCAGCACCAGCAACACGATGCTCATGATGACATACGGCGTGACCGCTTTGAAAATATGGCCCATGGTGACCTCAGGTGGGGCCACGCCTTTCATGGTCATGAGCAACATGCCATGCGGGGGCAGCAGCATGCCGAGCTGCATGCAGATGAGGAACATCACGCCAAACCACACCAGGTCAATGTTCAAACTGGTGACCACCGGCATGAAGATCGGCAGTGTGATCATCATCATGCTCACCTGGTCGACAAACACACCCAAAAAAATCAGCAGGGCCATCATGGCCGCCACCACCACCCAGGGCTCCAGGGCTTGGCCAGTGATCCATTGCACCAAGCCGTTGCTGGCTCCCGAAAAAGACAGGATTTGCGAAAAAGTTGTGGCCCCGACGATGATGAACAAGATCATGCCGGAGATGCTGACCGTGCCCAGCAAAGCCCCGACCAAATTCTTGACCGTCAGCGCCCGGTAGACCATGGCAAACAACATGGTGGCCAAAGCGCCAATGGCGGCCGACTCGGTGGGCGTGGCCCAACCCGATGTCATGGAGGCAATGACGATGACAAATATCGAGGTGAGCGGCAGCACATAAAACACAAACAAACGGTATTTGTCCCAGCCCCGGTAGGGCGCGCTTTCACCCATGGGGGCCAAGCTCGGTTGTAAACGCGAACGCACGATGATGTAGACGACAAAAGCCAGCGACAACAGCAAGCCGGGCAACACGCCCCCGAGCAGCAGCTTGGAGATGGAGATGCCCGACAGCGAGCCGAGCAACACGGTGAGCGCCGATGGCGGAATGAGCATGTCCACCGCACCGATGGCCATGATGGGCCCGGTGGCCATGGTCGGGTGGTAGCCGCGTGCCAACATGACCGGCACCATCAAGCTGCCCAGCATGGCCGTGGTGGCAATGGTCGAGCCGGAGATGGCCGAAAACACCGTGCCCGCCACAACGGCCACCACGGCCAGCCGGCCGGGCACTTCTTTGATCAAGCGCTCAATGCCGTCGATCACCTTGACCGCCAGCCCGGTGTGGAACAGCACCTCGCCCATCAACACAAACAAAGGAATGGGCGTGAGCGCGGCGCTCGATACCGACACCACACTGGAGCGGGCCAGTTGCACCAGGCCGGGCTCACCGCCCAGGTACAGCCACGCGCCCACCAAGTTGATGACCAAAAAGCCAAAGGCCACGGGCAGGCCCAAAAAAATCAGCACGGTCGAGCCACCCAGCAGCAACCAAGCGGCCAGCTCCCAGCTCATGCGGCCGATACCGCGTCGTCGCGCGGCCCTTTGTCAGCGTGCCACAAACGGTACATGCGGAACAGCATTTCAATGGACAGCAAGGCAAAGGCCACCGGCATGGGCGCCAGCGACCACCACTCGGGGGTGACCAGGGTTTTGATGGCCAGGGAGCCCGAACGGTAACTGGCCATCAGCGCGCTCCAGCTGTTGACCATCATCAGCAAGCAACACGCCAGACCCAACACATCGGCCAACCATTCGGTGTACCAAGCCAGGGTTTTGGGGATGGCACGCAACACAATGTCGACCCGGATGTGCTGACCCCGGCGCAGCAGCCAGGGGGCTGCCAGCATGGTGATCAGCATCAGCATGCTCTCTGAGACCTGGTTGGCCCAATCCAGGCCCATCATCCCCGGCACCAGGGGCACATTGCGCAGCAGCACATCGGCGCTGATGATCAAGACCATGCCCAGCAACAATGCGGCCGCCACCATCGCCAAGGCGGTGAGCAGCTGGCCAAACCAGGTTTCCAGTTGTTGCACGTCAAGCCTCACGCCATGCAAAGCATGGCATTGGTCCACACATGGCGGATTACTTGGTCAGGGCTTGCTTGAGCTTGGGCCCGTACTCGGGGCTGTTTTTGATCACGCCGGCCCAGCCCGACTCGTAGGCTTTGTCCAGGTATTGCTTGGAAGTGGCCGGGTCAAACTTGATGACTTGGATGCCGGCTTGCTCTTGGCGCTTGACCTCGTCTTCGTTGTTCTTTTTCCAGTAAGCGGTGTTGTCGGCTTCCAGCTCAAGCATGTGCTTTTGCAGCAATTCGCGCTGCTTGGGGTTGAGCTTTTTCCACACATCCAAATTGACCACCAGCGACACCTCGGCGTTGTAAAAGCCGGGTTCCACACGGAACTTGGTCATTTTTTGCCAGTTTTGATCGAACAAGCCCGTCAGCGGCCAGCCGTACCCATCGACCACGCCGCGCTCCAAGGCGGTGTAGACCTCACCCGGGGCGGTGGTGATCACGGTGGCACCCATGGTCTGGAAAAAGTCGCGGTACACCGGGGTGATGCGCAACTTCAGCCCAGTCAAATCGGCCTTGTCAATTTTCTTGGTCAGGTACAGATAAAAAGGCTGCTGCTCGCCCATGCGACCGAGGTAATACATATTGGCTTTTTTCGACCAAATCTCGTTGATCAAATCAAAAGCGCCGCTTTTGCGTTGTTCGGTGATGGTCAACTGGGCCATCTTCAACGCATCGGCCTCGGGCATTAGGTTGGTATAAAAAGCACCGGTGGTCAGGGCCATGTCCACCACACCGGTTTTCACCGCGTTGCCCACCTCAAACGGTGGAATCGCCTTGGGGCCGCCAATGAAGTTCATTTGCAAAACGCCCTTGCCTTCTTTGTTGAGCTTGTCAAACATTTGCTGCATGCGGATGACGTAGCTGAGGTTTTCGGCAAAGCCACTCACCACCCGCAAGGTGGTTTCTTGGGCTTGGGCTGCCAAGGGCAGAACCAAGGCGGCGCACAGGCTGGCAATGGAGAGTCGGATCAGGGGTTTCATGGTTGTCTCGCTCGGTTGGGGTGAATGGTCGGTTACTGCGCAAAGCACAAAAGTGGAAAAAAATGTATCAGCCAAACAGGGGGAGAGCCATCGGCATTGACCCCAATGGGTGAGGCCGATGTGCGCACCGAGCCGCCCTTGCCCGGTGGCAGCGCAACGGCGGGGGTATAAGTGCGCTTGGCGTGCCTGTGCCGCGCCCCTCAGCGGGGCGGTGCAAAAGGGTGCGCCTGGTACGCCAATTGGCGTGCGATAAAGCCCTTGAGCATGGCCAAACCGCGGCGCATGGCTTCGCTGTCGGGCATCAGACCGGGGTTGATGAAGATGTGCGGTGCACCGGCCAAGATGGCCAGCTCCACTTGGCCCCCGCGCTGCGTGTACAGCTGCGCAAACGCGGCCGCTTTGTCATTGGTAAAGCCCGGCAACACATCGGCGCCGGCTTGGATCAACAACAAGGGCGGGGTGGCCAAGGTTTCTTGGGTTTGGATCACGTGCAGCGGGCTTTCTCCGCGCACGCCTTCAACCCCGCCCATGTAGTCGTACAAATTGAAGTGGTCGTATTTGTGCGGCGCCACGGGCGATTGCTCGGTCATGGCGGTGATCAGGTCATAGCCGCAGCCACTGCAAATCAGGTAAGCCAAGGCTGCGTTGTGTGCGCCCGCATCGGCGCTGCCATAGGCCGCATGATCAGGCCGCATGCCGGCCATCAGCACCTGGTGGCCGCCGCTGGAAAAGCCCAACGCGCCCATGCCCTCAGGCGTGGCGTCAAAGTCCGCCGCATGGGCTTTGAGCCACCGGACGGCGCTGTGGATGTCTTGCATCGCCGCCGGATGCGGGGCTTGGCCATTGAGGCGAAAGTCCACCGACGCCACCACCATGCCCAGCGCCGCGAGCTGCTGGTCGACCGGGCCGTCGCGGGTGCGGTCAAACCGGTTCCAACCGCCCCCGTGCACGTCGAGCAGCATCGGCCAAGGGTGCTTGCCGGGCTGGGCCGGCATGTGGATGCGGCATTGCAAATCCAGGCCCGAGGCGGTTTTGTAAACCACGTCTTTTTCAATCACGTCCAGTTGGTTGTGCAAGTCAAACATGGAGGCCTCCGGTGGGTGGGTGTCGCCCGTGAGTGCCCAGCATCAAGCGCGGCCCAAGGGAAAGCAATGACCAGCCAAGCCTGCAACAGCTTGTTCACATGCGGGTTGTTTTCGGGCAGCATGATGAAAGCGCTCTTGCATGGTGCTTGGGCTGGATGTTGATCACACACTGTACCGCGCTGGGCTGCGCCAGCGCATCAAACCAGGCGCTTCAAAGCGATAAGTGTTTCAAGCGCATCGCGCCACAGCAATGGACCGCATGCGCATCCAGCGTTGGGTTGCCGGGGCCAGCCGCGTTGTGGGGGGTGGCCTGTGCGGCGGCCCCGTCCAAAGACATCATTTTGCGCATCAAAGCCAAGTGGGCAAATGCTTCAATGACCCCACATTTGTCGTGCACTGCGCACGCCCGTGTCGGTCGACCCCATTGGGGGCGCGCTTGAAAAGTTTGGGGGGTTGATGCGCACCGTTCGCGACAGGGCGGCCAGGGTGCGCGCATGGTCAAACACAAAAGCGGCGTTGAGCGGTTTGGAGCTTATAGGGTTTTCATGGTGCTTCCCCTCTTGCAGTGAATCTCCCATGGCCCTAGTATCCGAGCGTCTTTCTCAAGGCATGGCCGCCATCGGCCTGACCAGAATGACAAGATTTTTTATCACTCACCACTGAACAAGGAGTTACCCATGAGCGAGGACAAGCGCAACCCCACATTGGTCAATCAACCGCGTCGGCGTTTGCTGCAGGTGGTTGGTGCCGCGGGCGCTGCCAGCGCGTTGGGCATGCCTTCCGTTTCGTTTGGACAAGCGTCCACCCGCACCGTCAAGATCGGCATGATCCAGCCCATGACCGGCATGTTCGCCTACAACGGCGCACAGGGCATGGTCGGCGCCAAGATGGCCGCGGACGAGATCAACGCTGCAGGCGGCATCCGCTCCATGGGTGGCGCCAAGATCGAACTGGTGATCGGCGACTCCCAGTCCAAGCCTGAGGCGGCGGTGTCCGAAGTGGACAAGTTGTCTGAGCAAGGCATATCGTGTTTTGTGGGTGGCTACGCCAGCGGTTTGGCTTTGACGGCCACCCAAGCATCGGCACGCAACAAAGTGCCTTTTTTGGTGGACGGTGCGGTATCCGATCAAATCACCGGGCGCGGGCTGTACGGCGTGTTTCGCTTGGCGCCGGGCTTTAAGCAAATCACCGATGTGGCGCTGCAAAACCTGACCAACATCAATGACGCCACCGGCAAGCAGGTCAAAACCGTGGCCTTGGTGTTTGAAGATGGCGCCTTTGGTTCGGGCCTGGCCAAAACCTTGGCCGGCGAGCTGCCCAAGCGCGGTTTTGAAATTGTGGAGAGCATTGGCTTTCCCACCCCCACCCGCGACTTCACCAACATTGGCTTGAAGCTCCGGTCCAGCAAACCTGACCTGATCATTCCCTCTTGCTACTTAAATGAGTACGTGCTGCTGGCCCGCTCGATTCACCAGAATAAGGTGCCCAAGAAAGCCATCTACTCGGTCATCGGCGGCGGCGCATCCAACATGAAATTTGTGCGCGAGTTCAATGCCGCGGCCCAAGGCATCATGGATTGCAACCACTGGATTGACCCGCGCAAACCGCGCAGCCAGCGCTTGGTGTCGGCCTTGGATGCAGCCAAGGTGGACTTGACCTATGAGGTCTTACTCAACTACTCGAATGTGTTGTTGGCCATTGACGCCATTGAAAAGGCCGGCTCGGGTGACCGCGACAAAATCAACCAGGCTTTGACCAACAGCACCTTTGACGGCCATGTGATGCCCTATGGCCCCACCAAGTTTGTCAATGGCCAAAACGAAGGCGCACGCCCCATCAACACCCAAATCCAGGGCATGAAGGTGGAGGTGGTCTATCCACCCGAGTACGCCACGGCCAAGATGGTCTTCCCCGTGCCCCTGGGCTGACCGGGCCACTGTGTTTGACATAGGCATCTTGACGGCAGTCACCCTCAACGGGTTGACTGTCGGCGCGATCTATGCCTTGGGTGCGCTGGGGCTGACCCTGATCTATGGCGTGCTGCACATCATCAATTTTGCCCATGGCAGCACCTTGATGATGGCTTTGTACGCCTGCTTCTTTTTGCACCAGCGCGCCGGTGTCGATCCCTACACCGCTTTATTGATCGTTCCACCTGCATTTTTTGTGCTGGGCTACGCTTTGCAGCGCTATTTGATCGCCCCCCTGGGTTTTGGCAAAGACATCAATGTGTTGCTGGTCACCCTGGGCATTTCGATCATTTTGGACAACCTGGCGCTGTACCTTTGGACATCCAACACGCGCAACATCGACATTCCCCAAGCCCAGATGTTTGTCGAGTTGGGCGACATATCGCTGGCGCTGCCCAAAGTCATTGGTGTGGCCGCATCGATTGTGGTGGGCTTGTTGTTTTGGCTGCTCATGACCCAAACCGATTTGGGCAAAGCCATTCGGGCGGTGGCCCGCGAGCGGCGCGGCGCACGCATCGTGGGCATCAGTGTCGATCACATCTTTGCCATGAGCTTTGGCATTGGCTCGGCCTGCATCGCGGTGGCTGCATGTTTGCTGATCCCCACCTATTACGTCACGCCCAAAGTGGGTGACGGCTTTGTGTTGATCGCCTTCACCACAGTGGTGCTGGGCGGCATGGGCAGCTTCATTGGCGCGCTGTTGGGCGGCTTGTTTTTGGGCGTGGTGGAGGCTTGGAGTGGTTTGTGGCTGGGTGAAAGCCTGGGTCAAATCGGGGTTTTCATCATCTTTATCTTGGTCTTGCTTTTCAAGCCCAACGGATTATTTGGACAGCGCAACACATGACAAACATGAAGCGGCAAACCCAGGTCATGCTGGTGCTGATTTTGGCGCTGGTGCTGATTCCCCTGTTTGTTTCGTCCAAGTTTTGGATGGGCTTTTGGGTCATGCTGCTGTTCCACGCGCTGATCGGACAGAGCTGGAACATCTTGGGCGGCTATGGCGGACAAACCTCGTATGGCCACGCCGTCTTCTTTGGCACGGGTGCTTATGTCACCGCGGTGATGCAAACCCACTTTGGCGTCAATGCCTGGGCGGGCGCTGGGGTGGCCATTGCGGCTGGGGCCATTGTGGGTTTGTTCATTGGTGCCGTGAGTTTTCGCTATGGCTTGCGCGGGTCTTACTTTGCCTTGGTCACCTTGGCGTTTGCCGAGGTTTTTCGCGTCGTGGTCAACGCCTGGGATTTCACCGGCTCGGGTTTTGGCATGTTGCTCGCGCTCAAGCCCGGTGCGGCCCACATGCAGTTTGCTGATCGGCAATGGTTTTATTACCTGATTTTGTTGCTGACCATCATGGCCACTGGTGTGGCCATGTGGCTGGAGTCTTCACGCTTTGGCGCCCATTTGGTGGCGATCCGCGAAAACGAGGATGCGGCCAAGGCTTTGGGCATCAATGCCTTTCAGGTCAAATTAAGGGCCATCGTGATCTCTGCGGCCTTGGCCGCCACGGCAGGCGTTTTTTACATGCAGTATTTTTTGTTCGTCGATTCACACATCGGTTATGGGCCGTCGATGTCGATCAGCGCTTTGTTGGTGCCATTGATTGGCGGTCCAGGCACGGTGCTGGGGCCGTTCATCGGTGCACTGTCTTTGGGTGTGCTCAGCGAGATCACCAAGCACACCATGGGGGACTCTCCCGGCGCGAACTTGATGGCCTATGGTGTGCTCTTGCTGGTGGTGTTGCGTTTCTTGCCCAATGGGCTGATGGGGTTGTTCCGTGGCCGTTCTTGAAGTCGACAACATCTCCAAAAGTTTTGGCGGTTTGCAAGCCAATGCCCAAGCCCACCTCAAGGTAGAGCCTGGCAAGATCACCGCCCTGATTGGCCCCAATGGCGCGGGAAAAACAACCTTGTTTGCCATTGTGTCGGGCTTTGTCATCCCTGATGAAGGCCGCGTCACCTTCCAAGGCCAAGACATCACCGGCATGCAGCCTTTTGATATTTGTCGTTTGGGCTTGGTGCGGACTTTCCAAATTGTTCAGCCCTTTGCCGGTTTGACGGTGCGCGAGAACATCGCCGTGGGTTCGCACTTGCGCGAACGCAACCGATCGGCGGCGCTGGACAAAGCCAGCGCCTTGGCCGCCAAAATCGGCATGAAAGACATGCTCGACAAACCGGCGCAGTCCTTGACCATTGCCGGGCGCAAGCGCTTGGAGTTGGCCAAGGCCTTGGCCACCGAACCACGCTTGCTGTTGCTCGACGAGGTGATGGCCGGACTGATCCCCACCGAGGTGAGCGAGATGACCGAAATGATTCGCATCATCCGCGACAGCGGGGTTGAAATTTTGCTCATCGAGCACTTGATGCAAGCAGTGATGAGTTTGTCTGACCACATTTATGTGCTCAACAATGGCCGCATGATTGCCAATGGCACGCCACAAGAAATCACCGCCAATCCGAAGGTGATCGAAGCCTATCTGGGCCATGGAGCCGCCGATGCTTGAGGTGCGCAACGTCCATGCCGGTTATGGCGCTTTGAGCGTGCTGCGCGGCATTGACATGGTCATTGCTGAGGGCGAAGTCGTGGCGGTGCTGGGCTCCAATGGGGTGGGCAAAACCACCCTTAACAATGTGATGTGTGGCTTGGTGCCACACACGCAAGGCGAGATCACTTTTTTGGGCGAATCCCTGCAGGGCGTCGAGGCCAATGCCATCGTTTCGCGCGGGCTCATCCAAGTGCCCGAAGGTCGCTTGATATTCCCCAACCTGACGGTGCTGGAAAACCTGGAGTTGGGCAGCTACCAACGCGCCAAAGCGCAACGCGCCAGCAACCTGGAAAAAATCCTCAACTGGTTTCCGCGTTTGCGCGAGCGTTTGCCGCAACTGGCAGGCACCTTGTCGGGCGGTGAGCAGCAAATGCTGGCCACCGGCCGAGGTCTGATGGGCGAGCCGCGCTTGCTCATCATGGACGAGCCCTCGTTGGGCCTCTCGCCCCTGATGGTGCAAGAGATGTTTGCGATGATCAAACGCATTCGCCTTGAGGGCGTGACGGTCATTTTGATTGAGCAAAACGTGGTGCAAAGCTTGGCCATTGCCGACCGTGCCTACGTACTGGAAAACGGCAGCTTCAGCCTGAGCGGCAGCGCTGCTGAGATCGCCAGCAACCCCCGGCTGAAAAAGGCCTACCTTGGACTTTAGACCCCTGTTGGCGCAAGCAGACTTTGCGCCCTTGCTGATGTCGTACGTGCACCTCAGTGGTGACACGCAAGCCTTGGAAACCTATCGCCCCTACATCAAGGGCCCCTGGGCCTTCCATGAAGAGGTGCCTGCGCCCTTGAAGGCGGCATTGCTGGACAAGTTCAACCTTTTTTTGTTGGCGCGCGAGCGAGGGCAAAGCGACGCGTCCTTGCCCGATGAGGCGGTATTGCACCGCATGATGAACACCTGCGTGGGGCAGACCGTGCCCGACGAATACCTGCCTTTGATCCATCACGAGATGCGCCTGGGCCAAACCCCGGCCTTGGAGGTTCACTGGCGCCAACGGCCCAGCGAGCAAGTGCTGCAAAACTTCAAAGTGCTGATCATTGGTGCCGGCGAGTCGGGCATTGGCACGGGTGTCAAGCTCAAAGAGCTGGGCATTCCCTTTGAGATCATTGAGCGCAATGCCTCCGTGGGCGGCACCTGGTTAGAGAACAGCTACCCCGGCTGTGGCGTGGACACGCCGAACCACTTTTACCAATACTCTTTTGCGCCCAACCACGAATGGTCGCGCTACTTTTCGCCGCGCGATGAAATTTGGAAATACCTCGAGGACTGCGCTGACAGATTTGACATCCGCCGCCATGTGCGTTTTCACACCGAAGTCACGGCTGCGCAATGGATGGAGACCGACAAACTGTGGCAGGTGCAGGTGCGTGGGCCTGACGGTGTGGTGAGTGTGCTCAAGGCCCAGGTGCTGGTCAGCGCAGTGGGCCAGCTCAATATCCCCGCCATCCCCGACCTGCCTGGCTTGGATGATTTCCAAGGGGCCAAGTTCCACACCGCGCGCTGGGACCATGGCGCACCCTTGAAGGGCCAACGCGTGGGCATGGTTGGGACCGGTGCCAGCGGCATGCAGGTCGGCCCCTCGATCGTGGACGATGTGGCGCAGTTGACCATCTTTCAGCGCAGCCCGCATTGGGCGATCAAAAACGCGCTGTATTTTTCAGAGGTCAACGAGGGAAAAAAATGGGCCCTCAAAAATCTGCCCCATTACGCGCAGTGGTATCGCTTCCAGTTGTTTTGGGCCTCCGCAGACGGTTTGTACCCCCACTTGAAAGTGGACCCCAACTGGGCGCAACCGGACTTGTCGCTGAATGCGGCCAACCATGAAATTCGCCAAAACCTGATTGCCCACATCACCCATGAGGTGGGCGGCGACCCCGAGTTGATTCGCAAAGCCGTGCCCATGTTTCCGCCCTACGGCAAACGCATGTTGCGCGACAACCATTGGTACCGCATGTTGACCAACTCCAAGGTCAATTTGGTCACCGATGGCATTGAGCGCGTGTTGCCACACGGGGTTCGCACCCGCGACGGTCAAGAGCATGCGCTCGATACCTTGGTCTTGGCCACCGGGTTTCAGGCTGGTCGCATCACCTGGCCCATGCACATTGAAGGGCGTCAAGGCAGTTTGCGCGAGCGCTGGGGCGATGATGACCCGCGTGCCTATATGGGCTTGACCGTGCCCAGCTTCCCCAACTTTTTCGTCATGTTTGGCCCCAACACCACCCTGGCGCATGGCGGCAGCGCCATCTTTTTCAGCGAATGCCAAGCGCGGTATTTGTTGCTGGCCTTGCGCGACATGCTGGAGGGAGGCTATTCCAGCCTGGACTGCAAGCCCGAAGTCCATGATGCGTTCAACCAACGGGTGGACGACATCCACAGCCAAATGGTGTGGTCGCACAAAGGCGTGGGCAGTTGGTACAAAAACAAAAAAGGCCGCGTTTTTGCCACCTCACCCTGGCGCATGGTGGACTACTGGGAAATGACGCGGGTCTTTGACCGCGACGACTACACCGTCACCTGACGGTCAAGGGGTCAATGCTTGTGGTCGTGTCCATGGCCATGGTCGTGGTGGCCATGACCCGCTTGCTTGGAAAAGTGCTTCTTGGCCATCAACTGGTACATCTGCTCAAAGTTGGGCTTGGGCCCTTGCATGCCGCCCAGCTCGCGGTAGCAGGCAAATACATTGACATACATGCGCTCGTCTTCGGCCAAGTGGGCCCAGCGGTCCATTGACATGTGGTCGGCGGCTTGCTCAAACGTCATGCCGTTGGCGTGGCAGATGCGGCTTTGCTCAAAAATGTAGATCAGGTAATCGCGAAACTCGCGAATGCCGGCTTTGTCGGTCATCGGGCCATGGCCGGGAACCACCGCCTCCAAATCCCATGACAGCATCAAATCACAGGCCTTGATCCAGTTGCTCACAGGACCGGCCCAAATGGCGGGGTGGCCGCCGTTGAACAACATGTCGCCGGTGTAGAGGATGCGGTCTTCGGGCACATAGACCAACACATCACCCCGGGTGTGGGCCGGTCCCACTTCGATCAATTGAACTTCCTTATTGCCCACGCGCAGGTTCATTTGCCCGGTGAAGGTTTCGGTTGGTAAGGTCAGGTGGATGCCCTCGAAATCAAAGCGCGAGCCAATCACCTCTTGCCAAAATTGGCCCGCAATGCCCATGGTGGGCCACTCGCGGCCCCAGCGCGCCAACTCCTCGGGCGGGCGCAGTTTCATGTCTTCGGCGCAAGCTTGCGAGGCGATGATGCGCGCGCCCTCCACCAGTTGGTTGCCAAAGGTGTGGTCGCCATTGGCATGGGTATTGATCAAAGCCCCAATTTGCGAACTCGCTGGCACCGCAGAGCGCATGGCCTTGAGCATGTCGGCGGTCATCTTCAGGTCAAACAGGGTGTCGACCAGCATGGTTTGGCCAGAGTCTTCGATCAAACCCGCATTGGACCAACCCCAACTGCCATCGGGCACCAGGTATGCGAAGTGACCACGACCCAGATCGTGCAGGCCTTTGGTGTAACTGTGTTGCGACATGGGGGTTCCTCTTGGTGATGGTCAGGGGCGTGGGTGTTGGATGGATTCAGTAGCCCACACGGTGGGTGTCGTCCACCCCAAAACGGGCTTCCAAGGCTTGCACTTCGCGCATGCCCAGCAGGTCAAAAAACTGTTGGAAGTTGGTGATGTGCGGCGCAATGCCGGCCACTGTTCCGGTTTGGTGCAAGGTGGCCAGGGTTTTCTCAATGGCGTTGATGGCCGACAACAAAGCGAAGTTCGGGTAGATCACCAACTTGTAGCCCATGCGGCCAATCTCGTCGATCCCCAAAAAAGGGGTCTTGCCGCTGGACGCCATGTTGTAGAGCGTGGGCACCTTGATTTGCCGGGGTACGGCCTCGAGGTGCTCGCGCAGCGATGGCGCTTCCATGAAGATCATGTCGGCACCAGCCTGTGCATACGCTTGGCAACGCGCCATGGCGGCATCAAAGCCTTCTACCGCCAAGGCATCGGTGCGGGCGATGATGACAAAGTCGTCGTCGTGGCGCGCGTCCGTGGCGGCCTTGACTTTGCTGACCATGTCACCCACCGGAATGACTGATTTGCCGGCCAAATGTCCGCAGCGCTTGGGCCACTGTTGGTCTTCGATGTGAATGCCGGCCACACCCGCGCGCTCATAGGCGCGCACCGTGCGGCGCACGTTCATCACCCCGCCATAGCCGGTGTCGGCATCGGCGACCAGGGGCAGGCCGGAGGCTTCGGCGATGCGCTGCGCGTTATCGGCCATCTCGCCCATGGTCAGCAAGCCAATGTCGGGCATGCCCAAACGCACAGCCGTTGTGCCCGCGCCGCTCATGTAGATGGCCTCAAAGCCTTGGCGCGCCACCAGCCGTGCGGTCAAGGCGTCTGCCGCGCCGGGGGCCATCAGGGCTTGCGGGCGCGCCAAAAGCTCGCGCAAGCGCCGAGTCATGGTGGTGGATTTGGTCGGAGACGTCATGTGGGCCTTGCTTGCGTTTTGTTCAGAGATGGGTGCTCAGTCCATGCGGATGCCGCCATTGATGGCCAGCACCTCGCCCGTGATGTAAGACGCGTCATCGCTGAGCAAAAACGCCATGGCCGCTGCGATCTCGTGGGGCGAGCCCAAGCGCTTCAATGGGGTGGCCGCCTCCAGCGAGAGCACCGATGCCGGCGGATTGCGGCGCACCATGGGCGTGTCCACACCGCCGGGCGCCACACAATTGACCGTGATGCGCCGGGGCGCCAGCTCTTGGGCCATGGATTTGGTCAGGCTTTCGATGCCACCCTTGGACACCGCGTAAGCGGTGCCCGTGAGCACCCCCCCGGTACGGCCGGCCAAAGAGCCGGTCAACACCATGCGGCCCCCATCGCGCAACCACGTTTGGGCGGCTTGGCAGCACAAAAAAGGGCCGGTCAAATTGATGGCCATC
>CAMDLJ010000012.1 GCA_945901665.1 Bordetella parapertussis
TTTCCCGCGGTGCTGGGCCATGAAGGCGCAGGCATTGTGGTGGCGGTGGGCGAAGGTGTCACCAGCGTCAAGCCAGGGGACCATGTGATTCCTCTCTACACCGCCGAATGTGGCGAATGCCTCTTTTGCAAATCGGGAAAAACCAACCTCTGCGTGGCGGTGCGCGCCACCCAGGGCAAGGGCGTGATGCCCGATGGCACGACCCGTTTTTCCTACCAGGGTCAGCCGGTCTATCACTACATGGGCTGCTCAACCTTCAGCGAATACACCGTGGTGGCCGAGGTCTCATTGGCCAAGATCCGGCCTGACGCCAACCCCGAGCAGGTGTGCCTGCTGGGCTGCGGTGTGACCACCGGCTTGGGTGCCGTCAAAAACACCGCCAAGGTGCAGGCGGGTGACACCGTGGCCGTCTTTGGCTTGGGTGGCATCGGTTTGGCCGTGGTCCAAGGTGCCCAGTTGGCCAAGGCCAGTCGCATCATCGCCATTGATACCAATCCCTCCAAGTTCGATCTGGCGCGCACGTTTGGCGCGACCGATTGCATCAACCCCAAAGACCATGACAAACCCATCCAGCAGGTGATTGTGGAAATGACGGGCTGGGGCGTGGACCACAGCTTCGAGTGCATCGGCAACACGCAGGTCATGCGCGCTGCACTGGAGTGCGCTCACCGCGGTTGGGGTCAGTCGATCATCATCGGCGTGGCTGGCGCAGGGCAGGAAATATCGACCCGCCCCTTTCAATTGGTCACGGGCCGCCGCTGGTTGGGCACCGCCTTTGGAGGCGTCAAGGGACGCAGCGAATTGCCAGGCATGGTGGACGACGCCATGGCCGGTCGCATTCAGCTGTCTCCTTTCGTCACGCACACCATGCCGCTGACTGAAATCAACCATGCGTTTGACCTGATGCACGAAGGAAAGTCCATTCGCTCGGTGGTTCACTACTGAAGACAGGACCCAGCATGCAACGCGTTGATCAATGCGCCAGCTTTGGCGGCCGCCAGGAAGTGTGGAAGCACACGTCTGAGATGCTCGGTTGCGAGATGAGGCTGGCTGTGTATTTGCCTGAGCAGGCATTGCGCGACCAGAAATGCCCGGTGCTGTACTGGCTATCGGGGCTGACCTGTTCCGAGCAGAACTTCATCACCAAGGCCGGCGCTCAGGCGCATGCAGCGCGCCATGGTGTCATCGTGGTCGTGCCGGACACCAGCCCACGCGGCGAGGCGGTGGCCAACGACGCGGCCTACGACCTGGGCCAGGGTGCCGGTTTTTATCTGAACGCCACGCAAGCCCCATGGGCAGCGCACTACCGCATGCAGGACTATGTGGCCGTGGAATTGCCCGCGCTCATCGAGCAGCACTTTGCGGCCAGTCAGCTGCGCAGCATCTTTGGACACTCCATGGGCGGCCATGGTGCGCTGGTCACGGCCCTGCGCCATCCAGGGCGCTACCAGAGCGTCTCTGCGTTTTCGCCCATCGTTGCGCCATCGCAAGTGCCTTGGGGCCAAAAGGCCATGCAGGCCTACCTTGGCAGCGATCGCGAAAACTGGAAGGCCTGGGATGCCGTCGAACTGATCAAGATGGCCCGTCAGGAGCGCTTGCCCTTGCTCGTGGATCAGGGCGACGCGGACGAATTTTTAGCCAGCCAACTGCGCCCTGAACTTCTGCAGGCCGCGTGCAAGGCTGTCGGTCATCCGCTGAGCTTGCGCATACAACCCGGTTACGACCACAGCTACTACTTCATTGCCACATTTTTGGGAGATCACTTCGACCACCACGGTGTCGCTTTGGCAGGTGGTTCGAACCAGGCAGGCATACCAACGCCCCAGTAGGCACATCGCGGTGCCATCAACCGGCCATGCGAGAAACCTTAAAGCGGATTGACCGCCATTTTTTGTCAAAGCGACCGCGCCATCCCGCTTTGCACCACGGCCTGTGCGATGGCCAGCGAACTGGTCAAACCCGGCGACTCGATGCCAAACAAGTTGACCAAGCCGGGCAAACCGTGGTCGCTCGGGCCTTGCAGCACAAAATCGGCAGCGGCTTGGCCGGGGCCCGAAATTTTGGGTCGGATGCCCGCATAACCGGGTTGCAGTGCACCATCGGGCAAGTCCGGCCAGTAGGCGCGCACGGCTTGGTAAAAAGCCGCTTCATGGTCTCGGGAGACAACCAAGTCTTCCGGGCCGTTCACCCACTGCACATCGGGCCCAAACTTGGCTTGCCCGCCCATGTCCAGCGTCAAGTGAACACCCAGGCCTGCGGCCTCTGGCACGGGGTATATCAAGCGAGAAAACGGGGCCCGCATGCCCAAGGTGAAGTAATTGCCTTTGGCAAAAAAAGCGGTGGGCACTTGGGCTGCGTCCAAGCCCTCAAATTGCCGCGCCAGCGCGGGTGCTGTCAAACCGGTTGAATTCACCAGTTGGCGGGTCAACAGTTCGGTGCCATCGGCCATGTGCAGCACCCATCCCTGCGGGTGAATGTGGGCCGATGCCACCTGCGCATGGCACACCACGGTGCCGCCCGCGTTTTCAAAGTCCCCTTGCAAGCTGAGCATAAAGGCGTGGCTGTCCACAATGCCAGTGCTGGGCGAATGCAAGGCCGCCACACACGACAAGGCTGGCTCCATGGCCCGCGCTTGATCAGCGCTGATCAGCACCACATCGGTCACGCCATTGGCATGGGCTTTGTCGCGCAAGGCCAACAAGCCAGGCACCTGCCCTTCATCGGTGGCCACCATCAGCTTGCCGCAACGCCGGTGCGGCACACCGCGCTCGGCTGCATAGGCGTAAAGCATGTCACGCCCTTGCACACACCAGCGCGCCTTGCGCGACCCTTGGGGGTAGTAAATGCCGGCATGGATGACTTCGCTGTTGCGCGAGCTGGTCCCGGTGCCAATCGCCTCGGCTTGCTCCAGCACCAGCCATTGCGCGCCAGGTTGGGCCAGACACAGCGCGCGCGCCACCGCCAAACCCACCACACCGGCACCTATCACCACCCCATCGACTTGATCCAATTCACGGCCCCTTCAAAAAAATGGCACCTCGAAAGGTGCCATTGTGGGGCCAGAGGGGGAACGCCCCAAGGCGGGGTTCAGCGCTTCTTGGCGGCAGGGCGGGCCTTGGCAGCAGCGGGCACGGCCTGAGCCATTTGACTCATATTGGCCTGCATCATGTCGTTGGCTTGGTGCACGGCTTTTTGCACCGAGCTCAGGGCGGTGTTGCCAGCGGCCACAGCGGCTTTCAAAGCCTGGGAAGCAGCCTCGGTGCCAGCGGGTGCATTTTGGGTCAGGTTCTTGACCAGGGCTTCCACGGCAGCTTGGGCTTGGCTGACTTGGCCTTCCACCACCTGGCCCCACTGACCACCGGTGTGCTGGGCAATGTCAAACAGCTGGCGGTTGTAGGCGGCCGCTTTCTCGGCCAAAGGCTGGAACATTTGCGCTTGAACCGACAACAACTCTTGTGCATCGCGCACCGACATCAGGGTTTCGGTGTGGTGCTGGGCGTCACCCAAAGCGGCTTTGGCGGCACTCATGTTGAGGGCGATGAGTTGCTCGACACCGGCAAAGGCTTGGGTGGTCAAGCCAGACAGGGTTTCCAAATTGGCCTTGTTGGCGGCCAGCACTTGCTCAGGGGTCAGGGTCATGTTGTTGCTCCAAATAATAAAAGGGTTGCGACAGCAATTGCTGCATAACGCAATGAGGCAAATTATAGGAATGCAGTCAAAAGAAAAGCGCCCTGGGGGCGCTTTTAGAGGCGGCAAACTAAGTGACCACCTGGATTGACACACACCGTCTGTATCTGACACGCAGCTTGCAAAAACAAACCCTGTGCACCCGCTTATGCGTAACGGCGTAACGCAAATTCAGGTGTACAGCACCCCCGCAGGTGTTGCTTCAATAAGAGCGCGGCAAACCCAAGACGTGCTCGGCGATATAGGACAGCACCATGTTGGTGGAGATGGGCGCGACTTGATACAAGCGGGTCTCGCGGAACTTGCGTTCCACATCGTATTCGGCCGCAAAACCAAATCCGCCGTGGGTTTGCAAACAGGCATTAGCGGCTTCCCAAGAAGCATCGGCCGCCAACAACTTGGCCATGTTGGCCTGCGCCCCACACGGCTGACCTGCGTCAAACAAACGCGTTCCCTCGTAGCGCATCAAGCTCGCCGCCTCCACGTTGATGTGGGCGCGCGCAATCGGAAACTGAATGCCCTGGTTTTGACCAATCGGGCGATCAAACACGCGCCGGTCATTGGCGTAGTTTTTGGCCTTCTCGACAAACCAGTGGCCGTCGCCCACGCACTCGGCGGCAATCAGCAAGCGTTCGGCATTGAGGCCATCGAGGATGTATTTCAAACCCAGGCCTTCTTCGCCAATGCGGTTTTCCACCGGGATTTCCAAGTTGTCGATGAATAACTCGTTGGTCTCGTGGTTGACCATGTTGCGAATGGGTTTGGCAATGATGGTCTTGCCCATCTCGGGGCGCACGTCCACCAAAAACACCGACAAGCCCTCGGTTTTTTTCTTGACCTCGGGCAGCGGCGTGGTGCGCGCCAGCAGCAGCATGTAGTCGGAATGTTGTATGCGCGAGGTCCACACCTTTTGGCCATTCACCACATAGCGGTCACCCTTGCGCACCGCCATGGTTTTGAGCTTGGTGGTGTCCGAGCCCGTGGAGGGCTCGGTCACCGCCATCGCCTGCATGCGCAACTCGCCGCTGGCGATTTTGGGCAACAAGGCCTCTTTTTGGGCTTTGGAGCCATGGCGCACCACGCAGCCCATCACATACATTTGGCCATGGCAAGCGCCAGAGTTGCCACCGGCTCGGTTGATCTCTTCCATGATCACGCTGGCCTCAGTCAGGCTCAGGTTAGAGCCGCCGTACTCCTCGGGGATCAGCGCCGACAACCAGCCGGCCGCGGCCAAAGCATTGACAAATTTTTCGGGGAAGGCACGCGCCTCGTCCAGATCTTGCCAGTAGCGTGAATCGAACTGGGTGACAACGCTGCGCACTCCGGCACGCAGTTCGGCATAGGGGTCAACTTGGCTCATGGAAAAAAAGCTTTCTCAAACAGTTTCGGCGTAAATTTGGCCTGCATCCAAATTGATGACAGTGCCACTCAAATAACCCGACAAAGGCGAACAAGCAAAAACTGTCATGCGCGCAATTTCATCGGGCTCGGCCATGCGGCCAAAGGGCAATTTGGTGGACAGCTCCATCCATCGGCTGGCGTCGCCCCATTTGTTGGTGGCTTGGCGCTCGAGCATGGTTTGCATGCGCTGGCTGCGGGTGGGCGCGGGGTTGATGCCAAACACCCGCACGCCTTTGCGCACGCTGCCCCCGCCCAAACCTTGGGTGAAGGCAATCAGTCCGGCATTGGCGGTGGAGCCGCAAATATAGTCATAGCGCGGCGCCACCCCAGCCAGACCAATGATGTTGCAAATCACGCCCCGGCCGCGCTGCTCCATCATGGGCAAATAGGCGCGGGTGAGGTTGATGTAGCTGAACAGCTTGAGCTCCCAGGCCTGGCGCCAACGCTGCTCGTCCAGGTCGTGCAATGAGCCACCGGGAATGGACCCGGCGTTGTTGACCAGCACATCGACCTCGCCCACCGCCTTGAACAAAGCCTCTGTGGCGCCGGGCTGCGACAAATCGGTGGCCACAGACTCAGCGGTGATGCCTGTGCTGCTGTGGATGGCTTTCACGGCCACGGCCAACTGCTCGGCATCGCGCGAAGCCATGATGGGCATGGCGCCCTCTGCCGCAAACGCTTGGGCAATCGCCAAACCAATGCCGCGCGAGCCGCCAGTGACGAGCACGCGCTGTCCTTGTAACTTCAAATCCATGGGGTTCCTTAGGTCGGGTGCTCAGGCTTTGGGCGCTGGCACTTGGTCGCAGTACCAAGCCGCCATATCGCGCCCGGTCACGAAGCATACGCCAGGGGTGGCCATCAGCAGATCCAGCATTTTCTCCAGGCTGTGAAAGCGGTGCGGCACACCAATTAAATGGGGATGCAAGCCAATGGCCAACACACGGGGGTGGTGCTCGGCCTCACGCTTGAACAAGTCGAGGGTGCGGGTCAGGCGCATAAGCATCTCGTCGGAGCTGTGGCGCTCCACCGCATAAATGATGGAGTCGTTGATCTCCAAGTTATAGGGCAGCGACAACAAGGGGCCGTGCTCGGTGCGCATCCAATTGGGCACGTCGTCAACCACCCAATCGAACACATAGTCCACGCCGAGTTTTTTCAAGATGTCCGGCGTGTCATGGGTTTCGCGCAGGCCTGGCCCCAACCAACCTTGGGTGCGCACACCGGTGAAGGATTCGAGCATGTCCAAGCAAGTCTTGATCAAGGCCTCTTCAGACTGGGCCTCGTGGTTGATCGCCTTTTGGTGTAAACCGTGGCCAATGAACTCCCAACCGGCGTCGCGCATGGCCTCGGCAGCGCGGGGGTATGCCTGGATCACCCCCGCATTGAAACTGGTGGACGCAGGCAGCCCCCGGCTGTGGATGGCGTCGATGATGCGCGGCAAGCCAGCCCGCATGCCGTAATCGGCCCAGCTGAAATTGGGCACATCGGGCACGGTCTCTTTGCCATGCGGCGGCGTGATGATGGTACGCGGCATGCTGGCGTCAAACTGCCAGTGCTCCACATTGACCACCAAGTGCACCATGATGGCGCCTTTGGGATGGGGTTGCAGCTTGGGACCGTCGTTGGAGAAACGGTAAGGGATGCGTGGGTTGGCCATGGACAGTTCTATCAATCAGGGGACAGGCAAATCAGACCACGCCCTGGGCGTGAAACTGGGCGATTTCGGTGGATGAATAGCCGATGTCTGTCAGTACCGCATCGGTGTGCTCTCCCCAACCAGGGGCATGGGTGCGCACCTCGGCGGGGGTGCGCGACAGGGTCACCGCCTGGGTGATGTAGTGCTTGGGCCCGTGCGGCGTGTCCAGGGTTTCGGTCACCCCCAGGTGCTTGACCTGCGGGTCTTGCATGACCTGGGGCACGGTATAGACCGGCCCGGCAGGAACGCCCACTTGGTTCAAACGATCCACCCAGTGGTGCACCGTGTGGGTCAAAAACGCCTGGTTGAGCAAGGCATTCAGGCGTGGCCGGTGGGCCACGCGCAAGGCTTCGGTGGTGAACTCAGGGTCGGCGAGCCACTCGGGCTTGGCCAGCAATTCACACAGCCGCTTCCAATTGCCTTGGCCCGATGCCCCCAGGTTGAACGAGCCATCGCTGGCGGTGAACAAACCCATGGGCGAACTGGTGGGGTGGTTGTTGCCCTCTTGCACCGGCACATTGCCATCGTTGATGTAGCGCGCCACCTGAAAATCCATCATGGCAATTTGCGCATGCAGCAAGGAGCTGTGCACCCACTGGCCGCGCCCTGACACTTCGCGCTCGTGCAGCGCCGCCAATATGCCCAGGGCGCAATACAAACCCGCGCTCAAATCGGCAACGGCCAGACCGGCGCGGAACGGGCCGCTGTCGGTGTCGCCGGTGACACTCATCAAGCCACCCATGCCTTGGATGATTTGATCAAACCCGGGCCGTTCGGCATAAGGGCCGTCTTGCCCAAAGCCAGAAATACTGGCCAAAATGATGCGCGGGTTGACCCGCGCCAAGTCCTCGTAACCCAAGCCCAGCTTGTGCTTGACGTCGGGGCGCCAGTTCTCCACCAGCACATCGGCTTGCGCCACCAAGCGCATCAAGATCTCCAATGCACCCGGTTTTTTCAAGTTCAGGGTGAGCGAGCGTTTGTTGCGGTTCAGGTTTTGAAAATCCCCGCCTTCACGGTTGGAAGCAAACAAAACCTCATTGGGGTCCACACCCGCCGGCGGCTCGATGCGCAGCACATCGGCCCCAAAGTCGGCCAACACGCGCACGCAGTTGGGGCCGGAGCGCACGCGGGATAAATCGAGCACCTTGAAACGGGCCAGGGCTCGGGGGGCAATGGATGTCATGGCAATACAGAGTTGGGTTGACAAAAGGTCTCGAGTCATTTTCACACGACCCCTGCAAATCAGCGATTCGCCAGGTTTTTAATGCTGCTCGGCCAAGATACCGAAACCAGGCATAGCATCGCGCAGCCCCAAGCGGCGCAAGGCCAACCAATAGGTGGCCACATTGACCCCAATCAATGGCTTGCCAAAGTGCGCTTCAATGGCCGGCGTCATGGCGCTGACCGGTAAATTGGTGCCGACATGCACCAGGGCTTGCGCCTGGGGTGTGTCCAAGGCTTCAAAGCCTTGCATGATTTGGTCTGGGGTGAACTGGGCCACCGATATCGGGCCGGTGGATTTGAGGCCATGGCTGGCCACCACCTCAAAGCCGCAGGCGGTGAAGAACTCCGCGATGATGGCGTCTGCTGGCGGCCAATATGGCGTGAGAATGCCGATGCGGCGTGGGTTTCCAATGGCTTTCAGGCCTTCGAGCACGGCGATCGATGGCGTGACAAAAGGAATCCCCGCCAAAGCCTGCAAACGCGCCTCTTCGGCCTGGGCACGCTGCAAGTCGCCACGAAAAGAGTGGATTGAGTGGCCATGCGCCACCGCATGTGGTTCACAAGGCAAGACCAAAGCCAGGGCTTCTTCGAGTTGGCCTTTTTCGGTTTTGAGGGCTTGCTGATAGGCCTGCATATCGTCGTAAGGCCTGGGCGGGAGCAACATGCGGCTGACGTGGTTGGTCACGCCGTGGGGGCGCATGGCCTCCATTTCGGGTTGAACCACGGTGTTGGTGGCGGGCACGATCACCGCAATCTTTGCGCGGCAGGCCAAGGTGTCAAAGCTCAAGGTGTTGGACACGGCTCACTCCATTTTTAATTTGGCAGCCTTGGCCGCCTCGGACCAAATGGCCATGTCGGCGCGCAAGGTGTCGGCCAATTCACGCGGCGTGCTGCCAATGGGGTCAACCCCAATTTGCTGCAAACGCGCGGCCATGCCCTCAGCGGCCAATGCTTCTTTGACCGCGTCGGCCACCCGCTGCACCACGGCTGGGGGCGTGCCCGCTGGGGCCATCAAGCCATTCCAGGTGACGGTGCGAAACCCTGGGAAACCCGACTCGGCAATGGTTGCCACTTGGGGCAGTTGGCTGGAGCGTTTGTCGCTGGAGACGCCAATCAACCGAATATTGCCACCAGCCAGGTGTGGCACCAACTCAGAGAAGTTGCCAAAGTACATCTGCACATTGCCCGCCAGCAAGTCGGTCACGGCTGGTGCGCCGCCTTTGTAGCTGACGTGGGTCATGTCAATTTGAGCGCGGTTGACAAACAGCGCCGCCGACAGGTGCGAGACACTGCCCGATCCACCCGAGGCATAGTTGTATTTGCCAGGGTTTTTGCGCACCAAAGCCACCAACTCTTGCACGTTGTTGGCCGCTACCGATTTGTGCACACCCATGACAAACGGGTTGCTGCCCACATTGCTGATGGGCACAAAGTCGCGCACCGGGTCGTAACTGGTTTTGTTGATGGCGGGCAAGATGGCCATCACCGGCATGGCCGCCATCAGCAAGGTGTAGCCGTCGGGTGCGGCCTTGGCAACAAATTCGGCCGCAATGCCACCACCCGCGCCGACCTTGTTTTCCACCAACACCGATTGGCCCAGGCTTTGCGTCAAGCGCTCGGCCATGATGCGGGCGATCGAATCGGTGTTGCCCCCTGGCGCAAAGGGCACCACGATCTTGATCGGCTTGCTCGGCCAAGTCGGTGCTTGCGACAGGGCAACGCCGGGCAAGCAGGCCAACAAGGCGGCCAACAAACCAGCGCGCCGCCATGGGGATGGGGCAAACTGATCAGATGCGCGAACCCCTTGGGTGTTCAAAAACTTCATGGCCATGTCCTCTCTGATAACAAAAAGCAAAAACAATAGGGCTGTGATTGGCGGCATACCGATTGAACGGCGACCCTCATGCCACAGATTCGGCGCGGCGGATGCTGTTGATCATCGATGAGTTCAACAGGTATTCGCGCGCTTTAACAGGGTCAGCGCAGACCGTGCGCAACTCTTGCATGCGCTGGGCACGCAGGGCCGGGTCTTTTTCTTCCAGGTTTTTTTTGTTGCGCACCGACAGCTCTTGCACGTAGGCCACATTGGCCTGTTGGCGCTGGCGGTTGTAACGCTCGAGCGCCTCGTCACCCTCCTCGCCTTTGATGACCCGCGCCAGCGCATGCCCCAGGCTGATCGCGTCATGGATGCCGCTGTTCAGGCCAAAGCCACCCAAGGGGTTGTTGACATGGGCAGCGTCACCGGCGAGCAACACCCGCCCTTGGCGAAAGCGCACCGCCACCCGCTGGTGCACGCTGTAAATGCTTTGGTGCACCAAGGGGTAAGTGGTGTTTTCGTCGGCCCCGGTGATGCGCCGAATGGCTCGCTGGGCATAAGGCCCGGCCAATGCCTCGTCCTCTGGGGTTTCGGGGGCCACCGGCAGTGTCATGCGCCACAGGCCGGGCGGGCCTTCGTCGGGCATTTTGAACAGGGCGCTCCACTGCTCAGGGTCACTCATATACGCGTTTTCGCGGTAACCCAGGGTGGCAAAGTCAATCGTGGTGCTGAGCACGCTGTAGCGCTCTGGCCAGGTGTAGCCAGCAAATTCGATATCGGCCGATTTGCGCACCGGGCTGCGCCCACCATCGGCACCGATCAACCATTGGGTGGTCCATTCCACCAACCCATGGGGGCCTTGGGCCTGCACCACCAAGTGTTCGCCTTGGCTGTGTTGGGCCTCGAAGCGGTGCCCAAACACCACCTCGACCAAACCGGTGCGCAACACGTGCGCCAGCAAGATGGGCGTCAAGCGGTGCTGCTCCAGGTGCAAACGGTAGGGGTAAGGCGTGTCGTGGCGCAACAGGTCCAAATCCCATTCGGCAACCAGGCCTTCTTGCAAATCGCGCGACTGCCAATAACGCACCGCAATGCCCAGCGCGCGCATTTCAGCCGCCACGCCAATGCCGTCGAGCATCTCCAGGGTGGGTGGGTGAAAGGTGCCAGCCCTCAGATCCAGGGTCAAGCCCGGTTCGGCCTCAATCACCCGGCTGGCAATGCCTTGCTGTGCCAGCACCAAAGCGGTGATCAAGCCCACCGGCCCGGCACCCACGACCAAGACGGGGCTTTCCATGTTGACTGCCATACATCACACCTGTTGACAGCGCATCCTCGCAGAGGTGCGCATTTTGTTCAATGAAGCCCATTGGGGCCTTGCTGGCATGAAGCATAACGCAGGGGACAGGGCTGACCATAACCCCAGTTAAAGCCGCCACTGCACCCGCCCATGGGTTGCACGGCACAATGGCGACCCTTGCCCCAAGGCGACACCGCCCTGCAGGCCGCCATATCAACCCCACAGTTGTCCGACGCCACTGCCCATGCAAAACTTTGACACCCTGCGCCTGAGTGAACCCCTGCCCCATGTGTTGCTGGTGCAATTGCACCGACCGCAAGCACGCAATGCTTTGAACACGCAAATGGGGCGCGACCTGCGCACCTTGTTTGGGCCGCTGCAGTTCACACCGGGATCGTTGCGCTGCATCGTCATCACCGGCGAGGGCGACAAGGCGTTTTGCGCCGGCGGTGATTTGAAAGAGCGTCAAGGCATGAGCGACGCCGACTGGAAGTTGCAACACGCGATTTTTGAAGAAGCCTATTACGCCGTGCTCGACAGCAGCGTGCCGGTGATTGCCGCGGTCAACGGCGCGGCCTTTGGCGGCGGTTGTGAGTTGGCTTTGGTGTGCGACTTCATTTACGCCGCCGACCACGCCCGCTTTGCCCTGCCCGAGGTGGGCCTGGGCATCATCCCCGGTTGCGGCGGAACGCAAACCCTGGCCCGCGCGGTGGGCGAGCGCCGGGCCAAAGAACTGGTGCTCACCGGCAAACCGTTTGACGCCCAACAAGCCCAGCAATGGGGCATGGTCAACCAGGTCTGCCCGGGCAGCGAATTGCTCAGCACCGCCTTGGCCTGCGCACAGCAGATGGCCGACAACGCCCCTTTGTCGGTGCGCCAAGCAAAAAAAGCCATTCACCAAGGCCTGCAAGGCGATTTGCGCAGCGGCTTGAACTACGAGGTGGCGGCCTATATGCCGCTGATCCACACCCAAGACCGGCGCGAAGGCACCCTGGCCTTCAACGAAAAACGCAAACCGCGATTCACGGGCGCCTGAACTGCCAAGGCGGCATCGGGTCGTTGTCCTGCCACAGGCCCAAACGGGCTTGGCGGGCTTGTTGCTCGGCGTGGTCGTAGCGGCTGCGGTCAGCGGGCAACTGGTCGCGCGCATAGTGCTTGAAATGCCAAGCCATGCCGCGCTGGATTTGCACCAGGTTCACATCCACATCCTGCAACCACAGCTTGCCCACCAAGCGGTCAAAGCGGTCTTTGTGCCGGCTCTCCACCGTCACCTCGTGGCCAAACACCTGCTCGCTGAGCGACTGCTTGGACTTTTGCCCAAAGGCCTGGTTTTGCTCCGGGGCGTCAATGCCCAGCAAACGAATGCGGTGGCGCCGCTGCTGCGCGTCCAGCACCGTGACGGTGTCGCCATCGGCCACCCCCACCACCTTGCCCACCCAGCGCTCGGCCCAAGCTGCGCTGGGCAACCACGCCACGCACAGCCCAACCAGCCCCACACAGGCCCAGGCCCCCAGCGCACCGCGCCACCCCCTGCTTTGCAAGGCTGCCATATTTACAACTTTGTTTGAATTATTGATATTGTGATTTTGCACGCACCGCCCAGGCCGCAGGGCTTCCCCCACAATCGGCGTTTTGTTCGTCCCCCACACCAACCATGACCGCCGCCACCGAACTGCCCAGCGACCTCGCCGCCATCGAACACCTGGCCCAGCAACTCGAGCAGCATCCCGATTACCGGGTGCTGCGCCGCTTGCCCATGCGCAGCCATTTCCAACCTGCACCGGCAGGGGCCGCTTTGCGCCGGGGCGTGGTGCTTGACACCGAAACCACCGGCATGGACAGCGCCCAAGACCGGGTGATCGAGCTGGGGATGGTGGTGTTTGAGTTCGACCCGGCGAGCGGCACCGTGGTGCGTGTGGTCGATGTGTTTGACGAGCTCGAAGACCCCGGCTTTGCCATCCCACCGGCCACCATTGCCATCCACCACATCACCGACGAGATGGTCAGCGGGCGCAGCATTGACGACGCCGCTGTGACCCGCTTGCTCAAAGATGTGGCGGTAGTGATCGCCCACAACGCCGCCTTTGACCGGCCCTTTGTCGAGCAGCGCTGGCCGGTGTTTGCCGACATGGACTGGGCCTGCTCGTTCAAAGACATCCCTTGGCGCGAAGAAGGCTTTGGCTCGGCCAAGCTGGAGTTTTTGCTGCACGCCAACGGGTTTTTTCACGAAGCGCACCGCGCCGAGGCCGATTGCCGCGCCCTGCTTGAGCTGCTCAGCCGCCACCTGCCCGAACGCCAGCAACCGGCTTTGCTGCCGCTGCTGGAAACCCTCAACCAACCACAGTACCGGGTCTATGCCAACGGCTCGCCGTTTGAAACCAAAGACATGCTCAAAGCGCGGGGTTACCGCTGGTCGGCCGAAATCCGCTGCTGGAGCCGCGTGGTCGCGGGCGAAGAGGCCCGCGCCGAAGAGCTGGCCTGGCTCAAGCGCCGCGTCTACGCTGGCCGCCCCGCGCATGTGGAGGTCGAACCCCTGGGCGCGCGGGTGCGCTACTCGCAGCGCAGCGGTCACAAAGAAGCCGTGGCCCTGTGAAAACCGAGATCATCCATGCCAATGGGCAAAGCTTTGCGTGCCTGAGCCAGGGCAGCGGGCCCAAGGTGTTGCTGTTGCATGGTTTTCCCGACATCGCTACCACTTGGTCACACCAGATGGACGCTTTGGCCCAGGCCGGCTTTTGCGCCGTGGCACCCTACTTGCGCGGCTACCCACCCAGCAGCGTGCCCAGTGGCGGCTTTTTTGACAAAGCCACCTTGGTGCAAGACCTGGCCGCGCTGATCGAGGCCGTGGGTGGAGGCGAGCCGCTGCACTTTGTGGGGCAAGACTGGGGCGCCATCATTGGTTACGCGCTGTGCGCGGCGCGCCCGCAGTTGATCGACAAAGCGGTGCTGATGGCCGTGCCCCACCCCGAGGTGGTGGCCCAGCACCTGCTGGAGCCCAAACACATCCAGCGCTCTTTCCATTGGTGGTTTTTTCAGCAGCCGAACTTTCCCGAAGCCGCGCTGCGCGCCAACGACATGGCCTTCATTGATTTTTTGTGGCGCGACTGGTGCGCCCCTGGGCACCAAGACACGGCCCACATCGCTGAGGTCAAGCAGTGCCTACAACAACCCGGCGCGCTGGAAGCCGCTTTAGGCTACTACCGGGCGATGTTCGACCCGCAACGCGCCGACCCGGCCCTCGCCGCCTTGCGCGCCGACATGGCACGCCCCATTGCCGTGCCCACCCTGGCGCTGTGCGGTGCCCAAGACCTGCGCGCCGAGCTGATGACCGACCAAGCCCGCTATTTCTCAGGTGAATACGCATACCAAGAAGTGGACGGGGCCGGTCACTTCTTGCACCGCGAGCAACCGTTGGCGGTGAATCGCTTGGTGTTGGATTGGTTGGCTTGATCGGTCACCAACGCTTGGCTGGCCCGCCAGACTTTTTACTTTTGACCGCAGGTGCTGTCGTGGTCAAACGCCACGGTCAACAGGCGCATGAAGTCCCCGTCGCGGTAAGCCGTGCACCGGCGAGACTGGGTGATCCTCAGTGAGTAGATGGCGTCAATCCCTTGCGGGGGCTTGACGCTGATGATTTTTTCCCACTTCAAGCCGTTGTCGCGGTACAACTGAGCCCAGGTCAACAGTCGGATTTTCCTCAGGGTGTCGATGGCTGCGTTGCGCTCTGGCTTTTGCAAGCCAAACAGTTGCGCCTGAAACACCGGGTTGTTCAAGTCCAGGCGAACCGGGGCGTCGTTGGCGCCCATGGCCTTTACTCGCCAGGGGCGGCATCCACCAACAAAGCGTCCGTTTGATCGTCAGAGGCGGGGTGTTGCTTTGCCCATTCAAGGGCCCGGGCCAACTCAGAAGCCGCTTGGGCCTCGTGCAGCCAGCGTTCGTTGTCTGGAATGACCGTGGCGGTGCGGATCAGCCAAACGCCGGCTTCCTTCTCTTCAACCAACACTTGACGGCCTGCAAATTGTTTGCCCAGCGAAATTTGTCCATTGGCACCGATGACCTTGACAGTGGGTGTGGGCGTGATCGCTTGCATGGGATTCTCCGGCGTGCATTGCTAAATTAGTGCGGCACCAATATTGTATTGCACGGTATCGAGCTGTCCCGTTAGGGTGCCATGGCCATGTCGATGGTTTTTAAGAGTCGCCTTTGTAAATGAGGCACGGCTCAGCAATACCCTCTTTGCTGGCCATTTGACGGCACCCCGCCAAAGCACTGTCTTCCACGCTTTTTTTGTTGGATCCGGACACCGAGGTCCACACCCATGTGCCCAGTTGCTGGGCATACGCCAAGGCTTTGTAGCGCCCACTGGGGTTTTGGTTCAAGGTTTCCACCGCGCTCAATAAGCTGGGTGGGAACTTGCCGGGTTGGCGCGGCACCTCCACCCGCCGCCACAGGGGCTTGGCATTCAACTCACCGGTGAATTTGAGCTTGTAGCTGCAACCCGTTTCGCACAATGGGGGAATTTTGATGGCGTAATCAAAACCATCGCGCTCCGGTACCAAGGCGCTGTCTTTGATTTGGTGGCCACTGGATTCGATCCCCACAGCCACCGAGCCCACGTTTTTTCGGACGCGAAACACCAGGGCCTCTTCGGGTTTGGCCACCACCACCTCGATGGGCTGGACGTGGAAGGGGTCGCTGGCCATTCGAAAAGTCCAACTCGCCTCGTGCAAGCGACCCGCCAAGAGATAGCTGATGGATGGGCGGTAGGCTTGCCCAAACTGGAGCGGCGCATAAGGCACCCAATAAGCCTCGTTTTTGCCCAAGCGCTTGTCGTTGCCTTGGGTCAGCAAGCGGCCCGCAACCTGCTGGCCCGCCTCGTTGAGCAGTTCAAACTTGCGGATGTCCAACACCTGCCCTTTCGCGGCATGGATGCTGATGGGCAAGCCCTTCCACTGGGCCGCGCGATCGGGCAAGGGGTCAGGCCTTTCGTTTTTAAAACCGATGGGCTCGATGACCGAATCTGGCGGCGGAAACACCACCGGCTGCGTGGGCATGTCGATGGCTTTGCGCGACGCGCCCAAGACCATCACCGGCTCTTTGTCAATGACGCCAAAGCCGGCCTCGTCCCACTGAAAACCCAAAACGCCCGTGCGGTGGTAGACAGAAGCGATCATCTGGTGAATGAATTCAGCGCCGCTCTTGCGCGAACCCGAGGTGGAAACCTCAGTGACGCTGGATGTGTAGCCCTCTTGGGTCACCCGGTCTTTCAAGGTTTTGCCCGAAAAAAAGAGGTTGGGGGTCATCTGAAAATGGCTGCCCGGCGTGCCATCGACATCAAAATTTTCCGCCTCTTTGTTGTCCGCCAAGATGACGGAGCGGTACAAACTGTGGCGCATGGCGGCCGCGGTGAGGGAGGCATTTTTGACCAACACCGACAAGCCCATCGCTTTTCGGTAGGCATTGAGTTGTGCCAAGGCACTGTCGGCCTCGATGTTGGACAGGTTTTGGGCCGCTTCCATGCGCTGCGCAGGTGTTTGAAGTTGGGCCGCGCGGGCCGCAGTTGGGCTGAGCGGTGTTTGCGCCCCCACTTGGGGCAAGGCGCACACACCCATCAGGAATAAAGCGATTGATTGAACAAGTCGGCTGTGCATCAATGTGACATTTGGATTTAATTTTAAAAATAAATAGTTTCTAATTTTATTGTTTCACGAATTGGGGCATGAGGAAAACCATGGTTTCATGGGCACCGCCCCGGTTTTAGACCTGCGTGATCACCCAAGACCAGCCACATTCCCAGAAAATTTGCCAAAACCCAAATAACTGTTTTTACATACAGTATTATCCTGGCATGTCTGCCCCGCCCCCTTTGGCCTTTGCCCCCTCCACAGGCCCATCACCTGCCGGCCTGAGCACGGCCAGTGGGCTGCCGTGCCACCACGCCCCCCAACCCCTGAATGCCCGCGCCTTGGCCGCCTTGTCGGCGCCGGGCGCGCCCCAGCCGCTGGCGTTTTTCAATGCCACGGTGCGGGCGGGGTTTCCGTCACCGGCGGCCGACCACAGCCACAAGCGCATCGACCTCAACGACCATTTGGTGCGCAACCGCGAGGCGACGTTTTTGTTTCGGGTGCGCGGTGACTCGATGACCGGCGCGGGCATTTACGATGGCGACACCTTGGTGATTGACCGCTCGCTCGACGCACGCCACCACCACATCGTGCTGGCGGTGGTGAACCAAGAGTTCACCGTCAAGCGCTTGTACCGGCGTGCCGGGGTGGTGAAACTGTTGGCCGAGAACCCGCTCTACCCGGCGCTGGTGTTTCAACCCGACCACGAGCTGAGCATCTGGGGCGTGGTGACTTTCAATCTGCACAAACTGACCTGAGCCATGGCGCGCCGACCCATCACCCCTTTTGCGGCTTTGCCTGTCGCGCCGCACACGCACAGCGCGCCCCAGCACGCAGGCCCGGCGGTTGCCACACACATGCCTGCTGATACGTTGACGCCTGCTGCCCTACCGGTCACCGTATCTGTGGAACTACCGCACAGCACCGAAGCGCCCACCGAGACCCCCACCGAAACCACTGCTCCAACCACCGGGCTGCCGCATGGCATTGCCCCCGACAACTTGGCCGCGCTGCCGCGCGGCTGCGGGGTTTATGTGTTTCGTGGCGAAGGGGCCTTGCCTTTGTACATCGGCAAAAGCGTGGACCTGCG
>CAMDLJ010000013.1 GCA_945901665.1 Bordetella parapertussis
TTTAAATGGCACATCTGACCAAAAAACAAAAAGCCTTTGTGGGCAAAGTGGACAGCAACAAGCTGTACCCATTCAGTGACGCTTTGAAAATCGTCAAAGAATGCGCCACCGCCAAGTTTGACGAGTCCATTGATGTGGCCGTGCAGTTGGGCATTGATGCCAAGAAGTCTGATCAAGTGGTGCGCGGAGCTGTTGTGCTGCCCAATGGCACTGGCAAAACCGCCCGTGTGGCGGTGTTTGCGCAAGGCGCCAAAGCCGAAGAGGCCAAAGCCGCCGGTGCAGACATCGTGGGCATGGACGATTTGGCCGCCATGGTCAAAGCCGGCAATATGCCGTTTGACGTGGTGATCGCTGCACCTGACGCGATGCGTGTGGTCGGTACCCTGGGTCAAATTTTGGGCCCACGTGGTTTGATGCCCAACCCCAAGGTGGGCACCGTGACCCCAGATGTGGCCACGGCCGTGAAAAACGCCAAGGCCGGTCAAGTGCAGTTCCGTGTGGACAAAGCCGGGATCGTGCACGCCACCATTGGTCGGCGCTCGTTTGACTCGGACAAGCTGCAAGGCAACTTGGTGGCTTTGGTCGATGCGCTGCAAAAAGCCAAGCCTGCCACCAGCAAAGGTGTTTACCTGCGCAAATTGGCGGTGTCATCCACGATGGGTGTGGGCGTGCGCGTCGACACCCAGACCCTGAGCGCTGCATAAGGAGAAATTGGGGCGTCGTGCAAGCGGCGCCTTGAGTGGTGGGCTGGAAGGACAGACATGTTCTGCCAGGCCATCCAAGACCGTTGGTGTGCTGTGCAAACGGCGCTTAATCCACCAGCCAACGCAGATGGCGATCCCGCTGACATAGAACCGCGCAAGTTGTTCCCTGACAGTCTGGTCGCTGAAACCCAGCGTGTCGCAAGTCGGGCCTGGCCTGACCCAAGACACATTCAGAAGGAGTAGACCTTGAGTCTGAATCGCAGTGAGAAAGAAGCGGTCATCGCAGAAGTGACCAGCCTCGCCACTCAAGCACAGACGCTGGTGATGGCGGAGTACCGCGGCATCACGGTCGCTGACATGACGAAATTGCGCTCGCAAGCGCGCAGCTCTGGCGTAACGCTCAGTGTGTTGAAAAACACATTGGCACGCCGTGCTGTGGCCGGCAGCCGTTTCGAAGTGGTGGCAGACCAGATGACCGGCCCCCTGATCTATGGCTTTTCTGTGGACGCCGTTGCTGCCGCGAAAGTGGTGGCAGATTTTGCGAAAACCAACGACAAGTTGGTGATCCGTGGTGGCGCCATTTCCGGAAAAGTCCTGGACGTCAACGGCGTCAAGCAATTGGCCAATATCCCTTCCAAAGAGGTGTTGTTGGCCCAGTTGTGTGGCTTGCTCATGTCGCCTATGTCCCGCACCGCCGTGGTGTTGGGTGCTTTGGCGGCGAAAAAAGGCGAAGCTGCTGCGGCCTAAGGGCCAGCAGTGCAAATGTTCAACACGCCGTGCGCGCATGGCACAGATAGATCAATTGTTAGGAATTCAACATGGCATTCGATAAAGACGCATTTTTGACCGCACTTGACAGCATGACGGTCATGGAACTCAACGATTTGGTGAAAGCCATCGAAGAGAAATTTGGTGTGAGCGCTGCCGCAATGGCCGCTCCCGCAGCTGGTGGCGGCGGTGGTGCAGCCGCTGCAGCCGAAGAGCAAACCGAGTTCAACGTGGTTCTGCTTGAAGCTGGCGCCAACAAGGTGTCGGTGATCAAGGTGGTGCGTGAACTCACTGGTTTGGGCTTGAAAGAAGCCAAAGACCTGGTCGACGGCGCACCCAAAAACGTCAAGGACGCAGTGCCCAAGGCAGACGCCGAAGCCGCCAAGAAAAAGCTCGAAGAAGCTGGCGCCAAAGCCGAAATCAAGTAATGGTTTCACCGGGGGTGGCAAGTGCCACCCCTCGGTGCGCTCTCAGAGCGCACTTGAAAGCACTCACACAGGGGTACTTTCAAGTGTCTTCTGACCCGACTGCGGAAGATGCCTTGGTTCGGGCCACGTGCAATGCGTGGCCGTCCGCCAACGCTGGTAGTGGCCAGCCGCCAAGTTTGAGGTGGGGGTGTTAAACCTCGCCTTGAAACAGTCCTGAAAGATCAAGCCCGGAGATCTCATGGCCTACACCTACACAGAACGCAAACGCGTGCGCAAGAGCTTTGGCACCCGTGACAGCGTGCTCGAAGTCCCCTATCTGTTGCAGATGCAAAAAGACGCGTACACCGCATTTTTGCAAGCCGAAACCCATCCCAAAAAACGCACGCCTGAAGGTTTGCAAGCGGCTTTTGAAGCGGCTTTCCCCATCGTCTCGCACAACGGTTTTGTGGAGATGAAATTTTTAGAATACAACCTGGCCAAGCCCGCCTTTGATGTGCGCGAGTGCCAAACCCGTGGTTTGACCTTTGGTTCTGCCGTGCGCGCCCGCGTGCAATTGATCATTTATGACCGTGATTCTTCCACTCCCCAATCCAAGGTGGTCAAAGAGGTCAAAGAGCAAGAGGTCTACATGGGCGAAGTGCCCCTGATGACCGACAAAGGCTCGTTCATCATCAACGGCACTGAGCGCGTGATCGTGTCGCAGTTGCACCGCTCGCCGGGTGTCTTTTTTGAGCACGACAAGGGCAAGACCCACAGCTCGGGCAAATTGCTGTTTTCGGCGCGCATCATCCCTTACCGTGGCTCATGGCTGGACTTTGAGTTTGACCCCAAGGACATGCTGTATTTCCGCGTCGACCGTCGTCGCAAGATGCCTGTGACGATTTTGCTCAAAGCCATTGGCTTGAACAACGAGTCCATCCTGGCCAACTTCTTTGTCAACGACAACTTCCGCTTGATGGAGAGTGGCGCGCAAATGGAGTTTGTCGCCGAGCGCTTGCGCGGCGAAGTGGCGCGTTTTGACATCACCGACAAATCGGGGGTGGTGGTGGTGGCCAAGGACAAGCGGGTCACTGCCCGCCACACCCGTGAACTCGAGCAAACGGGCACCACCCACATCAGCGTGCCTGAAGACTTTTTGATCGGCCGTGTGATGGCCCGCAACATTGTGGACACCGAAACCGGTGAAATCATTGCCAAAGCCAACGAAGAGTTGACCGAGGCGTTGCTGAAAAAACTGCGCACCAGCGATGTGCAAGAGTTGCAGTGCATCTACACCAACGAACTTGACCAAGGGGCTTACATTTCGCAAACTCTGCGAATCGATGAGACTGCAGACGAGTTTGCCGCCCGTGTTGCCATCTATCGCATGATGCGCCCTGGCGAGCCGCCCACCGAAGACGCTGTGCAAGCCTTGTTTCAGCGGTTGTTCTACAACCCCGACACGTATGACTTGTCGCGTGTGGGTCGCATGAAGTTCAACGCCAAAGTCGGCCGCCCTGAAAGCACCGGCCCCATGGTGCTCAACAACGAAGACATCATGGCCGTGGTGAAGATCCTGGTCGATCTGCGCAATGGCAATGGTGAAGTTGACGACATCGATCACCTGGGCAATCGCCGCGTTCGTTGCGTGGGTGAGTTGGCCGAAAACCAATACCGCACCGGTTTGGCGCGGATTGAAAAAGCGGTGAAAGAGCGTTTGGGTCAGGCCGAGCAAGAGCCCTTGATGCCACACGACTTGATCAATTCCAAGCCGATTTCTGCGGCCCTCAAAGAGTTTTTTGGCGCATCGCAGTTGTCGCAGTTCATGGACCAGACCAACCCCCTGTCCGAGATCACGCACAAGCGCCGCGTCTCTGCCCTGGGCCCAGGCGGTTTGACGCGCGAACGTGCGGGCTTTGAAGTGCGCGATGTGCACGTCACCCACTATGGCCGTGTGTGCCCCATTGAAACCCCCGAAGGTCCCAACATTGGACTGATCAACTCGCTGGCTTTGTACGCGCGCTTGAACGAATATGGCTTCATTGAGACGCCTTACCGTCAAGTGGTCGAAGGCAAGGTCACGATGGACATCGATTACTTGTCCGCGATTGAAGAGGGCAAGTATGTGATTGCCCAAGCCAACGCTTCGCTGGACAAAGAAGGACGTTTGACCGACGAATTGGTGTCTGCCCGTGAAAAAGGCGAGTCCATTTTGGTCGGTGCAGAGCGCGTTCAGTACATGGACGTGTCACCGGCCCAGATCGTTTCTGTGGCGGCTTCCTTGGTGCCCTTCCTGGAGCATGATGACGCCAACCGCGCTTTGATGGGCGCCAACATGCAGCGCCAAGCAGTGCCGGTGTTGCGCCCAGAAAAAGCATTTGTGGGCACGGGCATCGAGCGTGTGGCTGCCATTGACTCGGGCACCGTGGTCACGGCCACCCGTGGCGGTTTGGTCGACTATGTGGATGCCACCCGCATCGTGGTGCGTGTCAATGACGCCGAAACACAGGCCGGCGAAGTCGGTGTGGACATTTACAACCTGATCAAGTATCAGCGTTCGAACCAAAACACCAATATCCACCAACGCCCCATCGTCAAGCAAGGCGACATACTGGCCAAAGGCGATGTGATCGCAGACGGTGCCTCCACCGACTTGGGTGAGTTGGCACTGGGTCAGAACATGTTGGTGGCCTTCATGCCATGGAATGGCTACAACTTCGAAGACTCCATCCTGATCTCTGAGCGGGTGGTGGCTGAAGACCGCTTCACATCCATTCACATTGAAGAGTTGGTGGTCATGGCGCGTGACACCAAATTGGGTGCAGAAGAGATCACGCGCGACATTCCCAACCTGGCCGAGCAACAACTCAACCGATTGGACGACTCGGGCATCATTTACGTGGGCGCCGAGGTGCAACCTGGCGACGTGTTGGTGGGCAAAGTCACCCCCAAAGGTGAAACCACCCTGACGCCAGAAGAGAAATTGCTGCGTGCGATCTTTGGCGAAAAAGCCTCAGACGTGAAAGACACTTCCCTGCGCGTTGACCAAGGCTCACAAGGCACGGTCATCGATGTCCAAGTCTTCACCCGCGAAGGCATTGTGCGCGACAAGCGTGCCCAGCAAATCATCGATGACGAGCTGAAGCGGTTCCGCCTGGACTTGAATGACCAGCTGCGCATCGTTGAAGCCGACGCATTTGACCGCATTGGCAAACTGCTCGCGGGCAAAACCGTCAATGGGGGCCCCAACAAACTGCCCAAAGGCAGCAAGATCGACAAGGCCTACCTCGACAGCGTGGAAAAATTCCACTGGTTCGACATTCGTCCCGCCGATGAAGATGTGGCCGCTCAGCTCGAGAGCATCAAAAATGCCTTGGCCCAGACGCGTCACAGCTTCGACTTGGCTTTTGAAGAGAAGCGCAAAAAACTCACCCAAGGCGACGAGTTGCCCGCGGGCGTGTTGAAGATGGTCAAGGTCTACTTGGCCGTCAAGCGCCGCTTGCAACCGGGTGACAAGATGGCCGGACGCCATGGCAACAAAGGCGTGGTTTCCAAAATTGTGCCGGTCGAAGACATGCCATACATGGCCGACGGCACCCCCTGCGACATCGTGCTCAACCCCTTGGGCGTGCCTTCGCGCATGAACGTGGGTCAGGTGCTGGAAGTTCACTTGGGTTGGGCGGCCAAAGGCATCGGTCAACGCATCGGTGACATGCTGCAAGCCCACACCAAAATGGCCGAGGTGCGCAAATTTTTGGACCACCTGTACAACAACACTGGCCGCAAAGAGTCACTGGACAACCTCAGTGACACGGAAATTATGGAGATGGCCGGTAATTTGCAGCTTGGCATTCCCTTTGCCACTCCCGTGTTTGATGGCGCATCAGAAGCAGAAACCCGTGCCATGTTGCACTTGGCTTATCCGGAAGAGGTTGCCCGCATCAAAGGCCTGAACGCCAACCGCACGCAGGCCCAGCTTTATGACGGTTGCACCGGCGACGCATTTGAGCGCGAGACCACGGTGGGCTATATGCACGTGCTCAAGTTGCACCACTTGGTGGACGACAAGATGCACGCCCGCTCCACAGGCCCCTACAGCTTGGTCACCCAGCAACCCTTGGGTGGCAAGGCGCAGTTTGGTGGTCAGCGTTTCGGCGAGATGGAGGTGTGGGCATTGGAGGCTTATGGTGCTTCCTACACACTGCAAGAAATGCTCACCGTCAAGTCTGACGACGTGCAAGGCCGCACCAAGGTGTATGAAAGCATCGTCAAAGGCGAGCACGCCATCGAAGCGGGTATGCCCGAATCGTTCAACGTGTTGGTGAAAGAAATTCGTTCATTGGGCATTGATATCGAGTTAGAGCGCTCGTGATGTTGAAGCTGACTGCGCCAAGGCCTTGGCCTCAAGCGCAGCGATAAAACAGATCAAGACTCTCACTTTTAAGGATGAAAACATGAAATCATTACTCGACCTGTTCAAGCAGTTCACGCCCGATGAGCATTTTGATGCCATCAAAATTGGACTGGCTTCCCCGGAAAAAATCCGTTCGTGGTCTTTTGGCGAAGTCAAAAAGCCCGAGACCATCAACTACCGCACCTTCAAGCCTGAGCGTGACGGCTTGTTTTGCGCCAAGATTTTCGGGCCCATCAAGGACTACGAATGCCTGTGCGGCAAGTACAAGCGCCTCAAGCACCGCGGCGTGATTTGTGAAAAGTGCGGCGTTGAAGTCACCCAAACCAAGGTGCGCCGCGAACGCATGGGCCACATCGATTTGGCGGCACCCTGCGCACACATTTGGTTCTTGAAGTCCTTGCCCAGCCGTTTGGGCTTGGTGCTGGACATGACATTGCGTGACATTGAGCGCGTGCTTTACTTTGAAGCATATGTGGTCACCGACCCGGGCATGACGCCGCTCAAGAAGTACGGCATCATGACCGAAGACGACTATGACGCCAAGCTCAAAGAGTATGGCGACGAATTTGTCGCCAAGATGGGCGCCGAAGGCATTCGCGAACTGCTTGAGGGCATCGAACTCGACTCCGAAATCGAGCGCCTGCGCGGTGACTTGACGGGCTCTGAAGTCAAGGTCAAGAAAAACTCCAAGCGCCTCAAAGTGCTGGAAGCTTTCAAGAAGTCCGGGATCAAGCCGGAGTGGATGGTGTTGTCGGTCTTGCCAGTGCTGCCGCCCGATCTGCGCCCCTTGGTGCCCTTGGACGGCGGCCGTTTTGCGACCTCCGACCTCAACGACCTGTATCGCCGGGTGATCAACCGCAACAGCCGTTTGCGCCGTTTGCTGGAGTTGAAGGCGCCTGAGATCATCGCGCGCAACGAAAAGCGCATGTTGCAAGAGGCCGTTGACAGCTTGCTCGACAACGGTCGCCGCGGCAAGGCCATGACGGGTGCCAACAAGCGCGCCCTCAAGTCTTTGGCCGACATGATCAAAGGCAAGAGTGGCCGCTTCCGTCAAAACTTGCTGGGCAAACGGGTGGACTATTCAGGCCGCTCGGTCATCACGGTGGGCCCAACCCTCAAGCTGCACCAGTGTGGCCTGCCCAAATTGATGGCGCTGGAACTGTTCAAGCCCTTTATCTTCTCTCGCCTGGAGGCGATGGGCATTGCCACCACCATCAAGGCCGCCAAGAAAGAAGTTGAATCCGGCACGGCCGTGGTGTGGGACATCTTGGAAGAGGTCATCAAAGAGCACCCGGTGTTGCTCAACCGCGCACCGACCTTGCACCGTTTGGGCATCCAAGCCTTTGAGCCGATTCTGATCGAAGGCAAAGCCATTCAATTGCACCCGTTGGTTTGTTCGGCCTTCAACGCCGACTTTGACGGCGACCAAATGGCGGTTCACGTGCCTTTGTCGGTCGAAGCGCAAATGGAGTGCCGCACGCTGATGCTGGCTTCCAACAATGTGCTGTTCCCCGCATCTGGCGAGCCATCCATCGTGCCGTCGCAAGACGTGGTGCTGGGCTTGTACTACTCGACGCGTGAGCGCATCAATGGCAAAGGCGAGGGCATGGTCTTTGCCGATACCTATGAATTGCAACGGGCTTTGGATGCTGGCATTGTGGAGATGACGGCCAAAATCAGCGTGCGTTTGACCGAGTGGACCAAGGACAAGGTCACCGGCGAGTTCACATCGACCACCTCTTTGGTGGACACCACGGCTGGTCGTGCACTGTTGTCGGAAATCTTGCCCAAGGGCTTGGCTTTCAGCAACCTCAACAAAGCACTCAAAAAGAAAGAAATTTCTCGCTTGATCAACACCTCTTTCCGCCGTTGCGGTTTGAAAGAGACGGTGGTCTTTGCCGACAAGCTGCTGCAAAACGGTTTCCGTTTGGCCACCCGTGCCGGGATCTCGATCGCCATTGATGACATGTTGGTGCCGCATGAAAAGCACGCCATCATTGAAAGCGCCGAAAAAGAAGTCAAAGAGATCGAACAGCAATATGTGTCCGGTTTGGTGACAGTGGGTGAGCGCTACAACAAAGTGGTGGACATTTGGGGCAAGGCTGGAGACCACGTGTCCAAGGTCATGATGGACCAACTGCGCAAAGAAAAAACCATTGATCGCCATGGCAATGAGGTGGAGCAAGAGTCTTTCAACTCCATCTACATGATGGCCGACTCGGGTGCGCGTGGCTCTGCCGCCCAAATTCGCCAGTTGGCCGGTATGCGTGGCTTGATGGCCAAGCCTGACGGCTCCATCATTGAGACGCCCATCACCGCGAACTTCCGCGAAGGCCTGAACGTGCTTCAGTACTTCATCTCCACCCACGGCGCACGCAAGGGTCTGGCTGACACGGCGTTGAAAACTGCCAACTCAGGCTACCTGACCCGTCGCTTGGTGGACGTGACCCAAGACTTGGTTGTCACAGAGCCCGATTGCGGCACCTCAAACGGCCAGTTGATGCGCGCCATCGTCGAGGGTGGTGAGGTCATCGAGTCGTTGCGCGACCGTATTTTGGGCCGCACCACCACCGATGAAGTCATGCACCCTGAGAACCAAAGCGTGTTGATCAAGGCCGGCGAAATGCTGGACGAAGATGCGCTGGACATGCTCGAGGCCGCTGGTGTGGACGAGGTCAAGGTGCGCACAGCGTTGACTTGTGAAACCCGATTTGGCCTGTGTGCCAAATGCTATGGCCGCGATCTGGGTCGGGGTGGTGAAGTCAATATTGGCGAAGCGGTGGGCGTGATTGCAGCCCAATCCATTGGCGAACCCGGTACCCAGTTGACGATGCGCACCTTCCACATCGGTGGTGCCGCATCGCGCGCAGCAGTGGCCTCCAATGTCGAAGCCAAATCCAGCGGTGTGATTGGCTTCAACCCGACGATGCGCTATGTGACCAACAGCAAAGGCGAGTTGGTGGTGATTTCGCGTTCAGGCGAGATCATCATCCACGACGAGATCGGTCGCGAGCGCGAGCGCCACAAAGTGCCTTATGGTGCGGTCTTGGCCATCAAGGCCGATCAAAGCATCAAGGCTGGCTTGGTGTTGGCCAACTGGGATCCTTTGACACGACCCATCATCACTGAGTTTGCCGGTCAGGTGCGCTTTGAAAATGTGGAAGAAGGCCTGACCGTGGCCAAGCAGCTCGATGAAGTGACCGGCTTGTCGACCTTGGTGGTGATCGATCCCAAGCGCCGTGGCTCCACCAAGGTGGTGCGCCCGCAGGTCAAGTTGATCGATGCCGCTGGCAAGGAAGTCAAAATCCCTGGCACCGATCACTCGGTGACCATTGGTTTCCAAGTGGGTGCCTTGATTCAAGTGCGCGATGGCCAAGACGTGGGTCCCGGCGAAGTGTTGGCGCGCATTCCTGTTGAAGGTCAAAAGACGCGTGACATCACCGGTGGTTTGCCCCGTGTGGCCGAGCTGTTCGAAGCCCGCTCACCCAAAGACAAGGGCATCCTGGCAGAGATGACCGGCACGGTCTCATTCGGTAAAGAGACCAAGGGCAAGATGCGCTTGCAAATCACCGACCCCGAAGGCACGGTCTGGGAAGAGCTGGTACCCAAAGAGAAAAACATCTTGGTGCACGAAGGCCAAGTGGTGAACAAAGGCGAGAGCATTGTGGATGGCCCGGCCGACCCACAAGACATCTTGCGTTTGTTGGGCATAGAAGAGTTGGCCCGCTACATCGTCGACGAAGTGCAAGACGTTTACCGTTTGCAAGGCGTGAAGATCAACGACAAGCACATTGAAGTGATCGTGCGCCAGATGCTGCGCCGTGTGGTGGTCGATAACGCTGGTGATTCTGGCTACATCGGCGGCGAGCAAGTGGAGCGTTCTGAAATGCTCAACACCAATGAGGCTTTGCAGGCCGAAGGGAAACTGCCCGCCACCTACACCAATTTGTTGCTGGGTATCACCAAAGCTTCTTTGTCCACGGACTCGTTCATCTCGGCGGCTTCCTTCCAGGAAACCACCCGGGTGCTCACCGAGGCAGCCATCATGGGCAAGCGCGACGAATTGCGTGGATTGAAAGAAAACGTCATCGTCGGTCGCCTGATTCCTGCAGGCACCGGCATGGCCTATCACCAAGCCCGCAAGGTCAAGGATGCCATGGACGAAGCCGAGCGGCGAGCAATTGCCGACGCCGAGGCGGCTGAGTTGGCCGAGGCCACAGCCGGATCGGGCGAGCATGCCGATGAGGCGGTGGATGCCAGTGGCCAGGATGCCGCTGGAACTGCTTAAAAACACAAAGGCCCCGCGTGGGCCTTTGTCGTTTTTGGCTGACTAGGCCATGATTAACCCGTGGTGGGCGTTGGTGTGTTTGGCACTGCTGGTCTTTTGGGGCCTGGGCGCATACAACCGATTGGTGCGCTTGCGCGCTGCCGTTGGTCATAATCTGGCCGTGATTGACAACCATTTGACGCGTTATGAAGAGCTGGTGGAGTTGGCTGTGACGGCCGCCGCATCGGCCCCCTTTGGTTGGCAATCCTCCATTGCCCCGGAGCTGGGTGCCGCCCATTGGACACGGTTGCAAACGGCTGCGCGCAAAACAGCCATTGCCATGGCCCACTGGCAAGACCTGCTGTTTTCCCAAGCTGCAGCGCGCGCTTTGCGTGAAAGCAAGTTGGAACTGTCGCAAGCCTGGCAGTCGATCAACCACCCGGATGTTTACTACATCACCGTATCGCCAGAATTGCAATCGCGCTGGACAGAACTGGATGTGTTGATACAGCCCGATGTGGACCGATACAACCAAGCGGTGATCCATTACAACGCGGCCATCGCGCAATTGCCCGCGTTGTTGTTGGCCCGTTTGTTCTCTTTTCACTCGGCCAGTCCACTGTGACGGTTGACAGCATTGCGCAAGCTCTGCCCTTGTGGCAGCAATTGCAAGCCACGGCCGGTGCCTTGGCGGCTGTGGCCAAAGGTGAATCTGCCAATGCCGCACTGCAACGCGTGGCCAACCCACTGCGCCCTGGCGTGCAGTCATTGTTGTTCGCTACCTTGCGCCATTGGGGGCGTGCGCATGCTTTGCGCGCCCTCTTGGCCCAGCGTTCGCCACCGCCAGAGGTGGACAGTTTGTTGTGTGTGGCCTTGGCCTTGTGTTGGGCGCCAGAGCAGTCACCTTATGAGCCATTCACCTTGGTCAACCAAACCGTGGAGGCCGCCAAAAACAGCCCCAAGATGAAAGCGCAAGCGACATTTGTCAACGCTTGTTTGCGCCGTTTTTTGCGCGAGCGCGATGCCTTGGTCGCTGCCACCGACAACGACCTGCAAGCACGCTGGAACCACCCCCCCTGGTGGGTGGCGCAATTGCAGCGCGACCACCCGCACCATTGGGCGCAGGTGCTGCGTGCTGGCCAAATGGCCGCGCCCATGGTGATGCGCGTCAATCTGCGCCGCATACAGCGTTCAGAGTTGGCAGCACTTTGGTTGGCACAAGGCCTGTCCTCGCAAGAAGTTGGTGCACATGGCTTGCTGTTAACGCAGGCCATGCCCGTGGATCGCATTCCTGGCTTTGCTGATGGTCTGTGTTCGGTGCAGGACGCTGGGGCCCAAATGGCCGCACCCCTTCTGTTGCAGGCCTTGCCAGGGCACAGCGCACAAACGCGCATCCTGGATGCTTGTGCGGCACCGGGCGGTAAAACGGCGCACTTGCTGGAACTGTCTGACGCGCAAGTGGTGGCGCTGGATGTTGACCCCGTGCGGTGCGAACGCATCCATGGCAATTTAGAGCGGCTGGGGCTTCGCGCGCAAGTCAAGGTGGGCGATGCTGCCCACAGTGGTGCCTGGTGGGACGAGCAGCCTTTTGACGCCATTTTGCTCGACGCACCCTGCACCGCCTCAGGCATTGTGCGGCGCCACCCCGATGTGCCTTGGCTGCGCCGCAAGAGCGACGTGCCGCAGTTGGCACGCTTGCAGCAGCGGTTGATGGCGGCCCTGTGGCCTTTGCTCAAACCGGGCGGGGTGATGTTGTATTGCACCTGCTCGGTGTTCAAGGCCGAGGGCGAGGCACAGATCAAAGCGTTTCTTCAGCACAACACACATGCAATGGGTTTGCCCTGTGTGGGCCATCTATTGCCCCAAAATCGCGGAATCAGTGCCTCTGTCGCGGACAATCTGCCCTGTGATCACGATGGCTTTTTTTACGCATTGCTTCAAAAAACCTTGCGCTGAATTTCAGCGCAGTGCCCTTGGCATGCGGACATGGCTTTGCGCTTGGGCACTTGTGTTGACCTGGGTGGTGTGCGCTTCCCCGGCATGGGCCCAAAACCAGGTTGCCATGGTCAGTTTTCAAACGGAACGCAACGAAGACGTTTATCAAATGTCGGTGCAATTCGATTTGGAACTGTCCAGCACGGTTCAAGAGGCCTTGCTCAAAGGCATACCCGTTTACTTTGTGGTGGATACCAAGGTCTACCGTGACCGCTGGTATTGGTCTGACAAGTTGGTGTCTGTCGCGCAACGTCACATCCGCATCAGTTACCAACCTTTGACGCGTCGATGGCGCATGCAAGTGGCGTCGCAACCGATTGTGCAAAACGGCCTCGGCGTTTCGCTCATGCAAACCTATGACAGTTTGGAAGAGGTCATGGTCAATTTGCGGCGCCTCAATCGATGGAAATTTGCCGATGCAGCTCAAATCGAAACTGGCGCTGGGCATCGCTTGGAATTTGCCTTTTACTTGGATTTGAGCCAATTGCCGCGCCCCTTACAGATGGGAGCGGCCGGGCAGTCTGAGTGGGAGTTGGCGGTCAACAAGAGCATCCGTCTGGCCACTGAAGCCGCCCGATGAAGGACGCACCAAGCCCCCGCAAAGCGCCTTGGCGGTGGCTGTGGGCTGTGGGCGTTGCAGTGACTTTGGGGCTCGGCCTGGTCTTGCTTTTCTTGCTGACCCTGGCCGCTGATAAGCAAGCCTTGTATGAGCGCAATTACGATGCATTGTTATGGCTCAACGCCAGCGTGGCCGCTGTGCTGCTGGTGGTCATTGTCTGGACCTTTTCTCGGTTGGTGATGCGTTGGCGGCGCGGCAAATTTGGGTCGCGCTTGTTGGCCAAACTGGCCATGATCTTCGCTTTGGTGGGCATGCTGCCAGGGGTGTTGATCTATGGCGTTTCTTACCAATTTGTATCGCGCTCGATTGAGAGTTGGTTTGATGTCCAAGTCGAAGGTGCCCTGGAGGCTGGCCTCAACCTGGGGCGCACCAGCCTGGACACCTTGGCCAGCGACTTGAGCAGCAAAGCACGCGTGGCCGCCGGCCAGATCAGCGACATCCCCAGCGCCAGTGCTGGTTTGGCTTTGGAGCGATTGCGCGACCAATTGGGTGCTGATGACATCATTTTGTGGAGTCCATCTGGCCAGCCATTGGCCAGTGCAGGTGCCTCTTTGTTTCAGCTCAATCCCGAACGACCGGCCAGTGTGCAATTGCGGCAATTGCGCAGTCAAGGGGTGATTTCCCAATTGGAAGGCTTAGAGGACGGTGTGGTTGGTAAAAGCCAGCGTGCGCGGGTCAAGGTGTTGGCCATTGTGGCGGCTCCTGGCTTGGGACTGCTGGAGGAAAACCGAATTTTGCAAGTGACCCAAACCTTGCCGCCCAATTTGGTAGCCAATGCGTTGGCCGTGGAGTTGGCCTACCGCGAATACCAGGAGCGTGCGTTGGCGCGGCAGGGCTTGCGCCGGATGTACATCGGAACCTTGACCTTGACCTTGTTCTTGGCGGTCTTTGGTGCCGTCTTGCTGGCGGTCATTTTGGGCAACCAACTGGCGCGACCATTGCTTTTGCTGGCCCAAGGGGTGCGCGATGTGGCCGCTGGAGATTTGAGCCCCAAAGCGGTGTTTGAGAGCCGTGACGAGCTCAGTGATCTGACGCGATCATTTGCCCAAATGACGGCGCAATTGGCGCAAGCACGCAATGCCTTGGGTGAAAGCATGGCCCAAGTTGACTTGGCGCGCGCCAATTTGCAAACCATCTTGGACAACATGAGCGCCGGTGTGATCGTGATGGATGAAACGGGCTTGGTCATTTCCTCCAACCCCGGTGCAACGCGTATTTTGCGAGTGCCCTTGGCCGCTTTTGAGGGAAAACCGCTGGGTGCAGCCCCTGGCCTTCAAGGCTTGGCCTCACAGGTGGACCATGAGTTTGCCGGTTTTGTGGGCGAGCGCAGCCAACATGGTTTGGACCATTGGCAACAGTCTTTTGAACTGGCCTCCACATCGGCGGCCATGCCCAGCCAAGGGCCGAGCGCGGGTCACAATGGCGTGACTTTGGTTGCGCGGGGCGCTGTGTTGCCCAACCAGGCCCGATTGCTGGTGTTTGACGATATCTCTGAAATTGTGTCTGCCCAGCGCGCCCAAGCTTGGGGTGATGTGGCGCGTCGCTTGGCGCATGAAATCAAAAACCCTTTGACGCCCATCCAGTTGTCCGCCGAGCGACTGGAGATGAAGCTCACCGGTAAGCTGCCCGATGGCGAGCAGGCTATTATGGTCAAGTCCATCAAAACCATCGTCGATCAGGTGGATGCCATGAAGCGACTGGTGAACGAATTTCGCGACTATGCCCGCTTGCCGGTGGCTGACCTGAAACCACTGGACTTCAATGCACTGGTGCTCGAGGTCCTGAGCTTGTATGGAGAAGAAACGGCCACAGTAGCGGTTCACACAGAATTGGACGACAAATGCCCAAGGGTGCTGGGCGACGCCTTGCAGTTGAGGCAAGTCATTCACAACTTATTGCAAAACGCGCAAGATGCCACACCCGTGGAGCGCGCCCATTTGGGGGTGATATTGCGCACGCAATGGGTCGAAACATCAGGTCGCGTTCGTTTGACGGTGATCGACCATGGCAGCGGGTTTCCGGAACACATTTTGCAGCGCGCTTTTGAGCCCTACATCACCACCAAGCCGCGTGGCACGGGTTTGGGCTTGGCTGTGGTCAAAAAAATTGCCGACGAGCATGGCGCGCGCATTGACCTCAGAAACCGCGATATCGATGGCGTTGTCCAAGGCGCCCAAGTATCGCTATCATTCGAAGCTGAGACCCCGCATCAGCACATAATCTAGCAGGCAATATGGCAAATATTTTGGTGGTGGACGACGAACTGGGCATTCGCGAATTGCTCTTCGAAATCCTCAATGACGAGGGTCATCAGGTGGAGTTGGCCGAAAACGCTGCCCAAGCCCGCGCAGCGCGGCAAATCAGTCGACCTGACCTGGTTTTGCTCGACATTTGGATGCCCGATACCGACGGCGTGACCCTGCTCAAAGAGTGGGCAACGGCGGGCTTGCTCAACATGCCTGTGGTGATGATGAGCGGCCACGCCACCATTGATACAGCGGTGGAGGCCACGCGGATTGGCGCACAGGCTTTTTTAGAAAAACCCATCACCTTGCAAAAACTGCTGAAAGCGGTTGAAGGGGCCTTGGCCCGAAAATCTGCAACCGCACCAGCGGCCCCTCAGCGTGTCAATCCATTGCCAATCATGGTGCCCTCGGTCACGTCGCCCCATGTGGTGGTTGCTGAGACCATGACCGCTGTGGCCTTGCCCCCGAACCATCAAAGCTTTGATCTGGATGTTCCTCTGCGAGAGGCCAGAGATGCTTTTGAAAAAGCCTATTTCGAGTTTCACCTGGCTCAAGAAAACGGTTCCATGACCCGAGTGGCAGAGAAGACGGGCCTAGAGAGAACCCACCTGTATCGCAAGCTCAAGCAACTCGGGGTTGACCTCTCACGCAGCAAACGTGGTGGTCCTTGAGTTCTAGAACCCATTACCGGTGGGCTAGAGGTTTAGCGATCTGTTTTTAAGTGAACACGCCCAGCTACCCATTGGGCAAGACCCGTGTGGCGGACCACCCAAACAAACAACACAGACCCGAGCACAGCACCTGCCAAGTCCCCGACTGCCATGGCCACAAAGTCTTGCACGGAGGTCTCAGAATAGACTTGCATCAGATGCCACAAAATGAAATGCAAGCTCGGGTTGATCAAGGTGTAAATACCCGCCAGCAACAGCAACTCCTTCAACTGTGTCAATGCGACAGGTCGATGGGTCATCAAGCGCAATAAGCCGTAGGCGGCCACCGCACTGCTGCAAGAGGCCAACACATTGACCCAGGCCAAGACATGGAAGCCTTCATTGGACAAAAGGATCAATTCAGCACAACCCAGGGCTGTGGCACTAGTGCCCCAGAGAGGCCCCAAGATCAACAAGTTGGCTAAACGCAGAAATGAGGGCAAATAGACCCAGGAAATGTTGGGCGTGACTTCCCAAAACTCAAACACCCAGAGGTTGGCCAAATGGGCCGACATGTACACCAAAGAGCCGACCAGCATGAGCACGGCTTTCTCAATAGAGAATGAATAAAAACCTGAGATTCGCATCACATAATTATCTAAGCGAAGGGACAAGTGTCAACCATGCCCGTCAGTGATTGATGTGGACAAAACATCGGCATTGTTCCGCGCTAAGCAGTGCATTTTGAGCGGGTGGGGCTATTGATGTTTTGGCCCAAAAGCCAAGCAGGGATGATGCTGGTGCGCAACGATGGTGCTACAATTTAAAGCATGGCCCGGTAGCTCAGTCGGTAGAGCAGAGGATTGAAAATCCTTGTGTCGGTGGTTCGATTCCGCCCCAGGCCACCAGTTTAATTGCCACATATTTGATTTTTTTGGCGCGATTTATGGCAATAGCAATTCAAAACCCTCAGCCTATTAATTAAGCTTTCTTATAAAAACTGCAAATTTTTTATTTTGAAGTGAGTTCTAAGTCAAGGCTAGGGATTTATTTAGATTAAGCTAAATGTGGCACCATTACAGGGAAGTTTAGTGGTGTGTTTTTGGAATGATTTCTTTTTCCAATTAACATTTAGTTGCTTGGCCTCGGTCACAGGTGCGAGGGCTTGTCGGTAGCTTTTCTAATTCCATTTGGCCTCACTAACCGCC